>CAIMMA010000503.1 GCA_903842475.1 uncultured bacterium | reverse complement strand
TCGAGGATCTGGTCAATGCCGATCTGCCCTATGCCCCGCCTTTTTCCCTGGCCATTGATCATTTCATCACCGCCGCACATATCATCCAGAACAAGCTCAAGGGCCGGATGACCGGGATCTCGGTCACCAAGGTCTGGGAAAAAATCCAGCGCGGCGACCAGCCCTTCTTCCTCGACGGCCGCAGCCCGGCCGAATATGAGGAGCTGCATCTCGGTATCGGCGAACACCTCATCCCCCTGGGCGCCCTGCGTTCACGACTGGCTGAGTTGCCGACGGACAAGAACGCCGAGATCATCTGCTTCTGCAAAATCTCGCTCCGCGGCTATGAGGCGGAAACCGTCCTCCGCGCTTACGGGTACACCAATGTCAAGGTCATGGAAGGCGGTATCATGGCCTGGCCGTATCCCCGCAAAAAATAGAGATGAGCCAAAGCTCCCCATCAAACCGGCATGAAACCGCCACGGCGTTGAATGCTGTAGCGAAACACATAGTTCGCATGCCGACCACCAGGAACAGAGGAGAAAAAATGGAATACGAGCAAGTGATTTATAGTGTCACTTCAACCCATGTGGCCCAAATTACCCTGAACCGACCGGAGAGTCTCAACACCTTCAACACCCGCATGGGTGGTGAGCTCTACGCAGCCCTGATGGAAGCGGAGTCGGACCGCATGGTGCGGGTGATCCTGATCAAAGGCGCCGGCAAATCGTTCTGTGCTGGCATTGATGTCAAGGAGCTTGCCGGAAAAACTGCCTTGGAATACCAGCAATGGATCGAACGGATGGAACGACCGTTGCTGGCCATCGCCAAAATAAAAAAGCCGGTAATCGTCCAACTCCACGGCGTGGCAGCGGCCAATGGCATGGGGCTGGCAGCGGCAGCGGATTTGGTGATCGCTGCCGATAATGCCCGCATGGGACTCACTGCTATCAAAGTAGGACTCAATTGCGTGGGCCCGATCTTGCCGGTAGCCCGGTGTGTCGGACGCAAAAAGGCGTTAGAACTCCTGCTCTATGGTGAACTCATCGGGGCCACTGAGGGGGAGCGCCTTGGCTTGGTCAACCGAATCGTGTCCGCGGAGAGCCTTGATATGGAGGCGCTCCAATGGGCAGAATTGCTGGCTCAAAAGAGCCCGATTGCGGTCCAAATTGCGAAAAGCGGTTTTTATGCTTCGGAAGACATGGCCTATGAGCAGCAGTTCACCTACATGAACGAGGTCTTTGCCCGTTTGTGCACCAGCGAGGATGCCAAGGAAGGGGTGCAGGCCTTTTTTGAAAAACGTGACCCGGTGTGGCAGGAAAAATAGCGCCTGCCAAGACGCCGGACGCAAACAACCTGAATTGAACCATGGCACCTCAAGGACAGCACCCATGAACCGAGCAGCTATTACCTTCACTCCCATTGGCGTCATTCGCAGCGAACATGTGGTTGCCCGACAGACCCCCATCCAGCCTGTCTATGCCAAAGGGTGCAGGGGTCGGGTGGAACTGTTTCCAGAATATGCGGAAGGCTTGCGCGACCTGGAGGGTTTTTCCCATATCTACCTGATTTTCCACTTCAACCAGGCCGGCCCGGTGCAGCTGACCGTCAAACCGTTTCTTCAGGATACGGCCAGGGGCGTCTTTTCAACCCGGGCGCCGTGCCGTCCCAATGGCATCGGCCTGAGTATCGTTGAACTCATCGGCCGCGAAGGCAACGTACTCCTGCTCGACGGAGTGGACATCCTGGATGGCACCCCGCTACTCGACATCAAACCCTATACCGTTAAATTCGACCGACTGAAAACCTCCCGCAACGGCTGGCAGGACGAGGTCGACGAGGAAACCGCGCAGCGACTCGGCCGGC
>CAIMMA010000502.1 GCA_903842475.1 uncultured bacterium | reverse complement strand
GACATCAGCGAATACAAACAAATGGAGGAAGCGCTCGAAAAACGCTTGGTCACCCTCACCTGTCCCCTGAACAAAACCAATGGCATTACCTTCGAAGATCTGTTCGACCCCATAACAATTCAGCGCATTCAAGACGAATTTGCAGCTGCCACCGGTGTGGCTTCCATTATCACCAATCCCGATGGAACCCCGATAACCGCCCCCAGCAATTTCACGTACCTGTGCAGCGAGATCATCCGTAAAACCGACCAAGGTTGTTCTAACTGTTTCAAGTCCGACGCTGCCATCGGACGCCATCACCCAGGTGGGCCCATTGTCCAGCCTTGCCTCAGTGGAGGACTCTGGGATGCCGGTGCCAGCATCACCGTCGGCGGCCATCACATCGCCAACTGGCTGATCGGGCAGGTAAGAAACGAAACCCAAGATACAAACAAGATGCTGGCCTATGCCCGTGCCATCGGGGCCGACGAAGCAGCCTTCATGAAAGCGTTCCAAGACGTGCCCTCCATGTCACGCGATCGTTTTGAACATATTGCCCAAGCGCTCTTCACCCTCGCCAATCAGCTGTCGACCGCGGCGTATCAGAATATCCAGCAAGCCAGATCCATCACTGAGCGCAAACAAGCCGAAAAGGCGTTGCGGGAAAGCGAAGAACGGTTCCGAATGGCCATGGAAGCCACCAAAGACGGGTTATGGGATTGGGATATTGCAACAGGAAAGGTCTATTACAGCCCGAGTTACTGGTCGATGCTTGGCTATGACGCCGATATGCGGCTTCAATCCGCGGCAGCATGGATGGAGATGATCCATCCCGATGACCAACAGGCTGTGTGCACAGCCAATAAGGATTGCCTGGAAAACCGATGCGAAACATTTCTCATTGAATACCGCATGCGCACCAGCGAGGGGAACTGGAAATGGGTTCAAGGCAGGGGGAAGGCCGTTGCGAGAGACAATAGCGGTCATGCGCTACGGATGGTCGGAACCCACATCGACATTACCGAACGCAAACAAGCCGAGGAAGAGCGCGAGAAACTGAAGGCGCAGCTGCAGCAATCCCAAAAACTGGAGTCGGTTGCCCGCCTGGCCGGGGGCATTGCCCATGACTTCAACAACATGCTTACGGTCATCCAGGGTCATGCGGACCTGGCCATAATGAATATGATGCCGGACGACCCTAATCTGCACCGCTTCAGCGCCATCCAGGACACCGTCCACCGTTCGGCTGATCTGACCAGACAACTGCTTGCCTTTGCGCGCAAACAGCCCATTGCCCCCAAAGTACTCGACCTCAATGCCACCATTGAAAAAATGCTCACCATGCTGCGACGGCTAATCGGTGAAGACGTTAATCTGACCTGGAGCCCCGGGCAAGGAATCTGGCCGGTTAAAGTCGATCCGTCACAGATCGATCAGATTCTGGCCAACCTCTGCATTAACGGGAGGGATGCCATTGCAGGTGTGGGCAACATTATCGTTGAAACTGGAAACAGCATCCTGGACGAGCAATATTGTGCCTCCCATGAAGGTTTTACCCCCGGAGAGTATGTGCGGATCTCGATAAATGATGACGGTTGCGGCATGGACAGACAAACAACGGCAAAAATCTTCGAACCTTTCTTCACGACCAAGGGCATAGGCAAAGGAACGGGACTCGGCCTGGCCACGGTGTACGGTGCCGTTAAGCAGAATAATGGATTTATCAATGTCTACAGCGAACCCGGACAGGGCACCGTATTCACGATCTATCTGCCCAGGCATGAAGGTGCAGGCGCGCCGGCATGGACCGGTGACCTGGCCGGGATGGCCAAATCCGCAGCAGGAGGTCATGAAACCATTCTTCTGGTGGAGGACGAAACAACGATTCTGGAAATGGCCAAGACAATACTGCAACAGTTAGGCTATACGGTACTTGCAGCATCTATCCCAAGCGAGGCAATCCGTTTGGTCAAAGCGCATGACCGGAAAATCGACCTGCTCCTAACGGATGTGATCATGCCCGAAATGAACGGTCGGGACCTCGCAGATCGGCTTCGGATAAATCAGCCTTGGGTGAAACGACTGTTCATGTCGGGGTACACCGCCGATATTATCGCTCACCAGGGTGTCCTGGACGAAGGTGTGCATTATATCCAAAAACCATTCTCCCACACCGCCTTGGCTGCCAAAGTACGGAAGGTGTTGGACAGTCATGAAGATGGCAAGAAATCTTAACCTGGAATTGTGGATAGGGCATCGAAATCCACGGGACCGTTTCCCCGCAGGCCGCCCTCGCAACCTGGCGGGGAACGCCGGTGGAGCGCCCAAAAGAAGTGGGAGGACAAGCCCGAGAGAGCTCTCCGGTCTTGCAAACCGTCCATCGATACCTGGCAGATGGCGGGACAATAAGCGAAACGACCATGAGCCAGGGAATCAAAACGGGCCGACTGTGCGAACCGCGTTCACGGCTTTCAATCAATAGAGGAATTATGGGAATGAACAAATCTAAGTTGAAAAGGGAAAAAAAGAAATCAATACGATCGCAACCTGAAACGTCACCGACCGAGCCCAAACGGCCCATCGAGGGGTGGAGGTTTCGCCTCGCACTCATGATACCACCTGTGCTGTTTGCCTGCTATCTCGTCTGGGATCTCAGCCGCCAATGAGACCACCAAACGGAACAGATACAGGGAGCAACTCCAAACCCCATGCCGCTTTCCCCCCGGCCAAAAGCAGTGATTCAAGGAAATGCACCATGACTCGTACCCATCTTTGTAAACCTCTTTTCTGATGATGGCTAGGCCGGACGCCCTATCGGTTGTTATAGCGCTTTTGTCGTTAGCACCGTTTGCCCGTGCAGGAGAGATCGAGCCAAGATCCTTCAGCAATGCGCCGGTGGGCATCAACTTCCTCATCGCCGGTTATGCCCACTCGCAAGGCGGATTGTCGACCGTTGCTTCGTCGCCCATTGAGGATGCGCAACTTACAATGAACACCGAGGTGCTGGCCTATGCACGGGCACTGGACGTGTGGGGCAAATCCGGAAAGTTCGATGTCATCTTGCCGCATTCCAATCTCTCGGGAACGGCGATGGTTGCTGGGCAGCCAGTAGGTCGGCACATCTCCGGATTGAACGATCCGCTGTTTCGCTTCTCAACCAATTTCCATGGCGCCCCGGCCTTGTCCCTGCAGGAATTTTCCAAATATAAGCAGGACTTGATCGTTGGCGGCAGTCTTCAACTCTCCGCACCATGGGGACAGTACGACCCGGACAAACTGGTGAATCTTGGTTCAAACCGCTGGTTCATGAAACCCAATCTCGGAATTTCCAAAGAACTGGGGCCGCTGACCTTTGAGCTTTCCGCCGGTGTGTTCCTGTTCACCGATAACAATGACTACTTCAAGGGATCCACGCTTGCACAAGACCCTCTCTATACGACGCAATTGCACACCACCTACAACTTCGGCAGAGGGGTGTGGGCCGCGGTGAGCGGTACCTACGATTATGGTGGACGCACAACCATAAACAGCATCCGCAAGGACGATGTGCAAAGCAATGCACGGGTGGGGGCAACCCTGGCGCTGCCCGTCAATACAAACAACTCCATCAAACTGTATGCCAGCAGCGGCGTGGCTACCCGTATCGGCAATGATTACGATCTGATCGGCGCCGCTTGGCAGTACCGATGGGGCAGCGGCTTGTAGTGCCCATTGATTAATGACCGTCAAGGTATCTCAAGAAATTATTGACCGAGCCCCTGGTTTTTTATAGGAATTGACCGTGCGGCTTGGCGATTGGGCCTGCGGGTGGAGAGGACCGGAGACTGCACAGGGCCCCTTGGCGGGAGCGTGCACCAAACCCAACCGCAACGGCCTGCCCGCGGCTCACGTTTTCCCCTCGCCGCCCGCCAGTCAGAAAGGAATTACTTATAGCCGTACATCCTTTGGCTCCGGCTTAAGCCTGTCGAGATACGCAGAGGTTATCAACCATGTATGATGTCTTCAACCTGCCCCCCACCCGCTTCCCCGCAGGCTTTTTGTGGGGCAGCGCCACCGCTGGTCACCAGATCGAGGGCAACAACAGCCACTCCCAGGCTTGGCATGAGGAACTGCTGCCGGACTTCTACCGAAAAGATCCCGAGCGCAAGACCCGCGCTCCCTCCGGCCAGGCCTGCGACCACTATCGGCTCTACCGCGAGGATGTGGAGCTGATCTCCAGCTTAAGCCACCGGGGTTACCGCATGTCCATTGAGTGGAGCCGGATCGAACCCCTGGAAGGCCAATGGAATCAGGAAGGGATGGATCATTATCTTGATCTTCTCGATCGCCTGGTCCAAAAGGGTATCCAAGTTTTCGTCACCCTGCATCACTTCACCCACCCGTTATGGTTCGACCAACTGGGGGGCTTCGGCAAAGCTGACAACCGCCGCTTCTTCGAGCGCTATCTCAACTTTCTCGTGCCCAAGATCAGCGCGTATGTCAGCGGCTGGAACGTCATCAACGAGTTCAATCAGTGGGGCGGGCTGACGGCGGGGCCTTCAATCGCGCCGCTCAAGTTCAATATGCTGCGGGTGCATGGGCTGGGCTACCACCTGATCAAGCAGTACTCGAATGCCCCGGTGAGCAGCGCCCACGCTTTCGCCCACTGGTTCCCTCGTCGTTTCCACGATACCCTGGACCAGCGGATGACCGAATTCGCCGACTTCACCACCAACGAATTCTTCTTCCACGCCCTGCGCACCGGAGAACTGGTCTATCCGGGCGTCGATGCCGAGTACGACCCCGATGTCAAGGGAGCGCTCGATTGCTGGTCGGTCAACTACTACACCCGCCACATGGTCGATGCCCGCCGGGCAGATTTGGACGGTCCCCGATTCCGCCACAAGAAACTGCCGATGGTGCCGATGGAGTTCTACCTGGACGAGATGTATCCCGAGGGGCTGATCGCCAACCTGGAGCGTTTGGGCGACTATCCGGTGTACATCACCGAGAATGGCTGCGCCGCCGACGACGACCGTTTTCGCATCGTCTACCTGGCACTGCATCTCTCCGCGCTGCAGGAGGCGATGGAGCGCGGCGTGGATGTGCGCGGCTATTTCCACTGGTCGCTCATGGATAATTACGAGTGGTCCTCCTTTATCCCTCGCTTCGGCCTGGTGGCGGTCGACTTCCGCACCTTCCAGCGCACGCCGAAACCCAGCGCTTATTTTTACCAGGAGGTCATCAAGGGCAATGGGTTCAGCGGAGAGACGGTGCGACGGCATCTGGATGCTTTACCAACGCTGCCGCCGCAAAACAGATGACTCGACGTACGCTTCCTGGCCGCCGTCGGCCCCCTTCCCTGCCTGCAGCGGTGTGCCCGTGCAACTTTGCCGCGCCGACGAAGGATCATTCGTCGCTGATTAACGCTATTCCACGTATTGAGACCTGATCCAAGATGCCTGAATCCCGCAATTTTTTTATCGAATTTCTTGGCCTGACCAAGCAGTTCTGGTGCTCGAAGCGAAAGCTGAAGATTCGCGGCACCGTCCTGCTCCTGGCAGCCCTGACCCTGTTGCAAATGGCCATGGCCGTCTTACTGACCCAGTGGAGCGCGGACCTGTTCAATGCCCTGGAGCAGCACTCCATGCGCGGCCTCATGATCCAGGTCGGCATGCTGGCGATCCTTTTTGTCGCCGACATGGTGCTGACCGGATCACATCTGGTTACCAAACGCAATCTGCAGATCTTTTGGCGCGACTGGTTGACGGAGTATGTTTTCTCCCGCTGGATGCAAGATGGCCGCCACTACCTGATTGCCCATCTGCCGGGCGAACACGACAACCCGGATGGCCGCATCGCCGAAGATTGCCGGGTCGCCACCGAGTCGGGGGTGGTCCTGGCCCACTCGCTTTTTTACAGTATTTTACTGCTGATCGGCTTCACCCAGGTGCTCTGGTCTCGCTCGGGGGTGGTGACGCTCGATCTGGGATTTTTCCAAATCCCCATCCATGGCCACCTGATCTGGATCGCGATCCTATACGCGGCATTGGCTTCCTGGCTGGGCTGGCTGGTGGGGCGGCCGCTCACCGACGCCACCAATGCCCGGCAATCGGCGGAGGCAAACTTCCGTGCCGGCCTGCTGGAAGCCCAAGAAAACAGCCAGGCCATCGCGCTGATCCATGCCGAGAGCTGTGAGCGGCATCGATTCCGGGAGTTGTTCCGGACATTACGGGTGGTATGGGATGCACAGAGTGCGGCATGGCGAAATATCGTGATGTTCGGCACGGGCTATTCCACCTTATCCATGGCCTTTCCGATCCTGATTTCGGCCCCGCGTTACATCCTGGGGAAAATCAGCCTGGGCACGCTGATGCAATCCGCCCAGGCCTTCCAGCACATGGCCTCCGCCCTCTCCTGGCCGGCCAACAACCTGGGCGGGATCGCCGAATGGCGTGCCTCGGTGGAACGCATCTTGAGCCTCCTTGAGGTGTTGGGGAATGCGGACGAGGAATTGGCCAAAACCGACCATCGGATCCAGGTAAAAAGCCTCGGTCGACCGGTGTTGGCCTTCCATGACCTCAGTATCCTCAAATACGACGGGACGGTGTTGGCCCAGAACATCAACATGGAAATCGGCAAGGGCGAACGTGTCCTGATCACCGGCAACACCTTCACCGGGACCAAACTATTCCGCGCCATCGCCGGCATACGCCCCTGGGGCAGCGGTGTGATCGAACTCCCCAGCCAGGGCCGCCTGTTTTTCATGCCGCCTCGACCGCACCTGCCCACCGGCACCCTGCGTGACGCCATCTGCTACCCCTCTTCCCGCCGAATTATTACCCAGGAACAGATCGAGCAGGCCCTGCGCTTGGCGGGCCTTGAAAATCTGATCGCTCAACTCGATGAGCGTGCGCATTGGGTCAACATCCTGGCACCTGGGGAACAGCAGCGATTAGGCATGGTACGCCTGCTGCTCAATCGGCCCCAGTGGATCTTTCTGCAGGAGGCCTTCGACTCGCTCGATCCTCAGGACGAGGAACGGATGCTGAAACTGATCTGTGAGCAGCTCCCCGAGGCCACCCT
>CAIMMA010000501.1 GCA_903842475.1 uncultured bacterium | reverse complement strand
GCCTCGGAGTAGGCCTCGGGCAGCCAGCTGTGCAGCGGCACCATGGCGGCATTAAGACCGAAACCGATCATGATCAGCCAGGTGTAGAGCTCGGGATGGGCGATATCCATCAGCTCGAAGGTGATATTCCCCACCGCCTGATAGCGCAGGAGGATGCCGGCCAGGAGAACAATACCGCCGATGGTGTGGATGAGGAGATAGCGGTAGCCCACCGGCAGCGATTGTTTCCGGCCCCGGAACCAGACCAGGAAGACCGAGGCAAAGGCCATCATCTCCCAGAAAAGAAAGAGGCTTAAGTAATCGCCGCTGTAGATGGCCCCCAACGAACCGGCGGCATAGACCCAGGCAGCCATGTGCTCCCCGGCCCGATCGACCTGGAGCCCGTAGAGGGTGCCGATCACCGCCATCAGGGCCATGATCAGGGCAAAGACGGTGGAGAGTTTATCGACCCGGCCCAGGACCAGCTGCCAGTCGAGAAAGAGGACAGTGGCGTGGTTACCGCTCAGGGTGGCATTGAGGATCACCGCCCCCAGGGCCAGCAGGGGGACCAGGAAGAGGTAGGGCTTGCGCAAGGGTCCCTGGATAAAGGGCAGCAGCAAGGCGCCGACGATCAGCAGCACCGAGGGATGAATGAAACTGGAGGCCATTATTCCTCCTCACCGGGGGTAGAATGGGGGCGGTCGTAAAAATCCGTCGGCGCCTGGATACCGGAACCGCCCAACCAATGGGCAATGCCGATGATCGCTGCGGCGGCGCCGAAGCCGAAAAAAGACCAGAAAAAGGGCAGGTGCTGCTCGGCCCAGGTGTGGGCATGGCCGGTGTCGACCAGCAGGGCCGAGCCGGCGATCAGGCCCAGGAGGACGAAACAGACGATCACCACGGTTTTAAGACGCGCGTGCAGATATTCAATGAGACTTGTCATCCTGTTACCATCCAGACAAATTGCATCATGAAGTTGGGATACATACCGATGATCACTGAAACGGTCACCGCAATCAACAGGGGAATCAGCATGCTCAACGGCGCCTCCTTGATACCGGTCTCGCCCTCACCTGCCGGCCGTTTGCCGAAAAAGGCCCGGTAGGTCACCGGCGCAAAGTAGCCGACATTGAGGACGGTGGAAGCGATCAGGATCACCAAAATGCCGACCTGGTGGGCCTCCATCGAGCCGACCAGAAGATACCATTTGGAGACAAAACCGGCCACCGGCGGGGCGCCGATCATCGACAGCGAGGCCACGGCAAAGGCGCCGAAGGTAAAGGGCATGGTTCGCCCGAGCCCGCCCATCTCGGAGATGTATTTCTTATGCGAGGCGATATAGATGGCGCCGGCGCAGAAGAACAGGGTGATCTTGGCAAAGGCGTGGTTGACGATATGGATCAATCCGCCCTCGATGGCATGCGGGGTCAGCAGGGCCACGCCGAGGATGATGTAGGAGAGCTGGCTGACCGTGGAATAGGCCAGCCGGGCCTTGAGGTTATCCTTGGACAGAGCGATCATCGAGGCCACCAGAATGGTGAAGCCGACAAAATAGGCGGTGGGGATGCCCAGGTTGAGCTGGTCCATGGTCTCCACCCCAAACACATAGAGCATGGTCCGGGTGGTGCAGAACACCCCGACCTTGACCACCGCCACCGCATGCAGCAGGGCGGAGACCGGGGTCGGCGCCACCATGGCCCCGGGGAGCCAGTGGTGAAAGGGCATGACCCCGTTTTTGGCAAAGCCGAGGATGCAAAAAATATAGAGCATGGTCACCACCCAGTCGGGGGCGGAGGCCGGGATCATGCCGGTATTGATGTTGTGGGGGAAATCCAGGTTGCCGACCAGCACATAGAGGAGAATAAGCGCCGGCAGGAGAAAAAATTTGGCGGTGGTGGTCAGATAGATAATATATTTCCGCGCCCCCTCGTAGGACTCCTCATCCTGATGATGGGCCACCAGCGGATAGGTGCAGACCGAGACGATCTCGTAAAAGAGATAGAGGGTGAGGAAGTTGTCGGACAGGGCCACGCCGATGGCGCCAAAGATGGCCAAGGCGAAACAGGCGTTGAACCGGGTCTGGCAGGGTTCGTGGTGGGCGCGCATGTAGCCCATGGAATAGAACACCGCGATCACCCACAGCGACGAGGCCACCAGGGCAAAGATCATCGCAAAGCCGTCGGCCCGCAGGGTGATGGACAGTCCGGGCAGCAGCTGGAAGATTGGGTAGACCAGGGTCTTGCCGGCCTTGAGAGCCGGGATAAAGGAGAGGACCATGAGGAAGAGCAGGACCGAGGCGCAGGACGAGACGAATTCCCGTCGATTCGGATGGTTCTTCAGGGTCATAACCACCAGACTGCCGAACAGCGGGATCAGCACCGCCAGCAGCAGGTTGGAGTTTTCGACGATATTGGCGGTGGCGGCAACGGCTTCCATGGTCATTTTCTCCGGTTACCCCTGCAAATCGACCAGATCGTCGGTGGCGACGGTCTTATAATTGCGGTAGACGGCAATCATGATGCTGATGGCGATGGCAGCCTCAGCAGCGGCGATGGCCATAATGAACAAGGTGAATATCTGCCCGACCGCGGGGTCTGGGGCGAGAAAACGATTAAAGGCCATGAAGTTGGTGGAGGCGGCGGCAAGGATGAATTCCGAGGAAATCAGCATGCCGATCACCGTCCGCCGCACGACCATGCCGTAGATGCCAAATGAAAACAGCAGGGCGCCGATGACCAGGTAGGTGGACAGGCAGTTGTAGAGATTAAGCACTTGCATCGGTTAGTTTCTCCCCTTCTGGGCCAGGACCAGGGCGCCAATGATGGCCAGTAACAGGACAATGGAGACGAGTTCGAACACCAGGGAATGGGTGGTCAGGAGAGCCATGCCGACCGCCTTGATATCAAAGCCCCCCTGGCGGGGAAAGACCTGCCACTGGGTTTTCAATCCCAACACGGTCAGGGCGGCGAACATCAGGGCAGCTGTGCTGCAGGCCAGGGGTCCGGCCAGGGGTGAACGATCCTTCATCCCCACCTCCCGTTTCTCCTCCTGGTCAGCCATCATGATACCAAAGGCGATCAGGATGGAGACCGCGCCGACATAGATCAGCAGCTGCATCATGGCGAGAAAGGGGCTGAGCAGGAAATAATAGACCCCGGCCAGACCGGTGAAACAGATCGCCAGACCTGCCACCGCCCGCACCAGCCGGCGGGCGTTGACCGCGATCACCGCGCCGGTGATCACCAGGGCAACGGTCAAGAGAAAAATAATTCCGACCATGCCTTCCGCGCTGAAAAGGGCGGGATTGGCCGTTGGTTGGCAGACTAGTGCTTGCATCTGTTCTGTTCCTCCAACCGCTGCAGCAGATCCATGATGAATTCGTTCTTATCGAAGCCGGCCAGATTGTAATCCTTGGAAAAGCGCAGGGCATCGAAATTACAACTCTCCACGCACTGGCCGCAGAGGCTGCATTTGGTGAAATCGAGGCTGTAGCTGGTCAGGACCTTGCCTTTCCCTCCCTCAGCTTTCTTGCCGTCCAGGCTGATACAGTCGGACGGGCAGGCCCGCTGGCACATGCCGCAGACCACGCAGTTGGGCGCTCCGGTCTCCGCATTGCCGATCAGTTCGATGTGGCCCCGGAACAGCGGGGTCATGGTCGGCACCTCGTAGGGGTACTGCTCGGTCACCACCGGTTTGAAAAACTCCCGGGCGGTGATCATCAGACCGGTGACCAGGCTCTTGCTGCCGGTGATGATATCACTCCAATAGCCATTCATAGTCAGAACACCTTGATCAGGGCTGCGGTAATCAGCAGGTTGGCCAGCGAAAAGGGGATCAGTATTTTCCAGCTGAGATTGAGCAGCCGGTAGATCTGGGTGCGCGGGTAGGTCCAGCGAATCCAGATAAAGGTGAAGATGAGTACATAGATCTTGATCAGGAACCACCAGACCCCGGGCGTCAGGCCGAAGGGGCAATCCCAGCCGCCGAGAAAGAGGGTGGCGGTCAGGCAGGCGCCGACCACGATGTTGAGGTATTCGCCCATCATGAACAGGCCAAAACCCATGGAACCGTATTCGGTCATGAACCCGGCCACCAGTTCGCTCTCGGCCTCGGCCATGTCAAAGGGGGCCCGGTTGGTCTCGGCCACCGAACAGATGAAGAAGATGATAAATGAGACCCACATGGTGAGGAAATGGCCGTTTTCCAGGCGGAAGATATTCCAGTGCCAGAAGCCGCCCTGCTGATCAATGGCGATCTCGCGCAGGTTCATCGAGCCGGAGATCATCACCACGGTGATCACGGTCACCAGCATGGGGATCTCGTAGGCCAGATTCTGGGACACGGCGCGGGCCGAGGAGATGATCGCATACTTGTTGCCCGAGGCCCAGCCACCGAGGAGGATGGCGAGCATGCCCAGCGAGGCCAGGGCAAAGAGCAGCAGGACCGAGAGTTCCATGGCCCGGGCCTGAATATTGCCGGAAAAGGGGATCACCACCAAGGAGGTAATGGCCGGGACCATGGCCAGCACCGGCGCCAGCCGGAAGATGATGCCGTCGACACCGGCCGGGACGAGCAACTGCTTGCTCATGAGCTTAAGGCCGTCGGCCAGGGGCTGCAACAAACCGGCATAACCGGCCTCGCAGGGCCCGATCCGCCGCTGAATCCGGGCCGCGCCCTTGCGCTCGCACCAGCCGAGGTAGGCGGCATTGAGGCCGGCAAAGGCCATGATGCCCACCAGATAGAACAGGGCGCGCCAAATACTTGTATCCATATCGTTCACCTCCCTCGATTAACGGTCAATCTCAGGAATAACCAGATCCAGGCTGCCCATGAAGGCCAGGGCATCCGCCAGCAGCATCCCCTCGGCCACCTCACCGTACAGACTCAGATTGGAAAAGGTCGGGGAGCGCAGTTTCAGTTTGTACGGGTTTTTACCGCCATCGCAGACCAGCCGGTGCCCCAGGGAGCCCCGGGCGGTTTCAACGGCGGAGTAATAATAGCCTGCCTCGGGTTTAAGCATTTTCGGCACCTTGGCCATCACCGGGCCGTCGGGGAGTTTATCCAGGGCCTGCTCGATGATCCGCAGCGACTGTTCCATCTCCTCCATTCTGACCATGTAGCGGGCCATGGAATCGCCCTGATCAAAGACCGGAATGTCGAAATCGAATTCCGGGTAGACCGAGTACGGCTCGTTCTTGCGGACATCGTAGCTGATTCCGGAACCCCGGGCCACCGGGCCGGTGGCGCCGTAGCGGCGGCACTGTTCCGGG
>CAIMMA010000500.1 GCA_903842475.1 uncultured bacterium | reverse complement strand
CGTCGAAACCCAAAAGGGCTTATTCGAAATCGAGAGCTTTGCAGACGGGATCATGGGGGAGCCGCTGGTCCCGGCTGGCCGGGAAGTGCCGGTGGGCACAGTCCTGGCGCTGATTCTGCCCGAGGAGACGGCAGCAATGGCCCAAGGGGGCGCCGCTGTGGCCCCGGAGCCCGCTGTGCCCGGCCCCCCGATTTCGCCCCCTGAACCCGCCGCTGCCCCGGCGACGCCGGCAATGCCGACCGCACGGATCGCGGCTTCGCCCTCGGCGCGGCGGTTGGCGGCCGAACTGGGGATCGATCTGGCCAAGGTCTTCGGCACCGGTCCGCATGGCGTCATTGGCCGGGAGGATGTCGAGCAGGCAACCCGCCAGACAGGGGAAACCGTGCCGCAGGCACCGGTGGAAGCGCCACCGGCAGCCACCGGAGCGATCCACCCGGGAATGCGGCAGGCGATTGCCGCGGCCATGAGCCGCTCCAACCGGGAGATTCCGCATTATTATCTCGAAACGGAGCTTGACCTGAGCCGTCCCCTGCAATGGATGGAAGCGGAAAACCTTAAGCGTCCCCTCCGGGAACGCCTCCTGGCGGCGGCGCTGCTGCTCAAAGCGGTCGCCCTGGCTCTGCGGGATGTCCCGGAACTCAACGGCTACTGGCTGGAGGATCAGCTGCAGCTCAGGCCGGAAATCCATATCGGTTTTGCCGTGGCCCTGCGCCAGGGCGGGCTGATGAACCCGGCCATCCATCATGTCGACCAGCTGAGCCTTGGGCAACTGATGGCAGCCATCGGCAATCTGGTCGAGCGCACCCGGGCCGGCCGCCTGCGCGGTTCGGAGATGACCGATGCCACGATCAGCGTCACCAACCTGGGCGACCGGGGACCGAGGGTTGCCTTTGGGGTTATTTATCCGCCCCAGGTGGCCCTGGTCGCCTTTGGCCGGATCATGGAGCGCCCATGGGCGGAGGACGGCATGCTCGGGGTGCGCCGCTGCGTCACCGCCACCCTGGCCGCCGACCACCGCGCCACCGACGGGCACCGCGGCGCTCAGTTTCTCGAGGCGCTCAATCGTTATCTCCAGCAGCCGGAGGCGTTATGACCGAGCAGGAATTACAGCAAATAATTTATACAGAACTGAAGAAGGTGGCTCCGGAGAGCGACCCCACCGGTATTGACCCGACCGAGAACCTTCGCGAGGCCCTGGATATCGACAGTTACAGTTTTCAGCAGCTGCTGGTCGGGTTCAGCGACCGGACCGGGGTCGAGATTCCCGAGTCCGACTATGCCAAGGTGTCGACGCTGGCGGGGATGACCGCCTACCTGGCCTCTCAGCTGCTTTGACGGCGCCCGGGCAGGGGACGGGCAATTCGGACCTCGGGAGGCCACCGGCATGCGGATCATCGACTGCGGCCTGATGGCCTATTGCGACGCCTTGGCTCTCCAGGAACAGCTGGTCGCCGGGATTGCCGCCGGCAGTGAAGACGAGGTCTTGCTGCTACTGGAACATCCCCCGATCTACACCATCGGCCGGGGAGGCACCCTTGCCCATGTCCTTGATCCGGCGATCAAGGTTGAACGGGTCAACCG
>CAIMMA010000499.1 GCA_903842475.1 uncultured bacterium | reverse complement strand
GGGGATCCGCCATCGCCGCAGGCACCGAAAAATCGATCCGTCGATGCCTGGTGAGTTGGTCCATCAACGCATGGCAGACCTGCCGGGCCTGAGCGGAGGGCAGACAGTGCCTCTGGCCGCAACGCCGGCACCAACCGCCGCTGGCCGCCAGCGGCAACAAGGCTGCACCTGCGGGACTGATGGCGTGCTGAAGCGGCATAGGATATAACAACGGGGATTGGCGACATTATTTCCGGAACAACCAGAAAAGCAGGGTCACCGCCAAGCTGATGAGTATCGAACTGGAGAGGGGGACATAGCACCGAAAATCCCCCCGGACAATCAAAAAATCTCCGGGAAGGCGCCCAAGTGGAACGTTGCGTAGCCAAGGCCACAGCAACCCGACGACCAAGCAGCCGATACCGATGGCGATCAATGCTTTATTCATGCCACGCGTGCCTCTGTCTGCGGAAAAACAATGTCCTGGCTCACCCCAACCCCGATGAAAACAAGGCCGCAGGCCACCCATTGCCAGAAGGTTAAGCGTTCTCCCAGGAGCAGGAATCCAAACACCATGGAAAAAACCGGGATCAGGTTCACAAAAGCGACCGCCTGGCTGGCGGGAATCCGACTGATGCCGAAATTATACAGGCCATAAGCGCCGACACTGACCACCGATCCCAGGTAGAGCACCGCATACAGACTGCCCGCCGGCAGGACGCTCACTTCCACCTCGACAAACAGCAATACCGGCAAAAAAAACAGCGCGCCGGCGAAAGCCTGGATTCCGGTCAGAAAAAAAGGATGGAGTTCTTTACTTAACCGTTTCATTAGAATAGTATATCCCGTTGCACAAATCATCGCCATGAATTCAAGGAAATTGCCCAAGACGGGGTTCGGGGCGGATGGAGTGCTCGTTCCGCCCTGGCCGAGCCATAACCCACCGCCGATGGCCAGCATGAAGCCGATGACGGTCCGAACGGAAAGCATTTCGCCAAGCACCACTCCGGCACTCAAGGCCACCAGCAACGGCAGCATAATGGTGATCATTGCGGCCTGCGAAGCGCTGGTGTAGAGAAGCGCGGCTGATTCAAAGAGAAAATAGCAACAGGGTTCACACAGACACATCGCCAGGATCGGCAGCAGGTGATGCCGGCGCACTCCCATTCTGGTAAACGAACGGATACAAGGAAGGAAACACAGCGCTGCAACCACCATCCGTCCCAAGATAACCAACAAGGGGTGCATCCCTTGAAAACTGTATTTCATCGCCACAAAAGAGCTGCCCCAGAGCACCATGGCCAGCAGCAGCCCCAGGAACGGGAGCACCTTTTGCAAACCACCAGACACCATCAACCGACTATGTACGCTATGCAACATCACCCACTCTGTCACCGGCTCTACCGGCACTGTATCCACAACCTGCTGCTGCTCGTTGTGCTTGTTATCATCCTGGCCGTCCGGGTCCCTTCCGCGCTCGCAGCCAGCCCGCAAATGGACGATACCGCTTTGCGGCAAACCCTGACTCAATACCAGGCAATTCCCGGTTTGACCAGTCAACAGCTCGAATACGGCAAAACAGCTATCCCCAAAATGAACTATAACGCCCAGCGCATCTTTCGCAAGATTTGCACCATACCGGGGGTGACCTTCGAACAGGCTCGCGACGTCATGGAGATGCTCAACCGGGAACGGTTCAACTTCGAGCAGGTCCAGGCCTTCGAGGCGCTGGCCAGCCTTGGCGGCCTGGACATCAAGCAGGGACTGGCTGGCCTCAACGCCACCAAATCGATGAGTTATGATTCCAGCCGGTCGTTCCGCAGCTTCCTGGGCGTCCAAGGCGTCACCGCCCCCCAGGCGCTCGGCACCATCTCGCTGCTCAATAACATGGACAGCGTCAACAATCGGGCAGCCCAGGCTTTTTTTGCCGTGAAAGGCATGCGGATCGAAATAGCCCTGAAAGGGCTGACCGCCCTGAGACGTCTCCAGGATAATCAGGCCAAGGCGGCCGAAGCCTATGCTAAAATCAGCGGCATGGACACCGAGACCATGCTCGACGGGCTGGAACTGATCCAGAAACTGCACCAGGACGATGCCTGGAACGCCCGCTGCCTGTTCACCATTAAATCCCTGACCAGCAAAGAGGCCTGGAACTGGCTGGTCAGCTATTTTGCCCTGCCAGGCGATCTCCAGGAGTCCCAATACGACAAATTCGATGGCCGCCAAAAATCGTTTATCCTCCAGGCGCTCTACGACGGCGGCACGGAAGTGCTCTGGAAAATCAACAATCTTCACGCGGTCACCGACCAGGACGGCTACGAGATCTCCGAGGCGGCGCTCGGCGGTTGGTCGACGAAACAGATCCAGGATAAATTCGACCAGCTACCCCCGCTGGTCCGTGATCGATTCGGCGCCCAATTGCAGGGTGCCGGCAGGGGCCAGGCCATCGGCATCCTCAAGCAGGCGACCACCGCCGGCCGGATGCAAACCGCCCGCGATCTGTCCACCGCCAATCTGTATGCGGTCATGGCCCAGGGGAGCGAACTCTACGATTCCTCGTTCCGCGAAATTACCGTTCCGGTGATCCACAGCCGGATCGCCGCCAAATACCAGGGCGACCTACTTAGTTTCCTGAAGGCCATTGATCCGGAGAACCGCCTGGTTTCCGATTTCGTGGTCAGTTGTGCCCAGAAAGGCAAGCTCACCACCTTTTTCCCGGCGGACAGCAAAAAACAAAAAGATATCCTCAGCCTGGTGGCCACCTCCGCTTTTCGTGACGAGGATTCCATCCTGCTCTTCTCGGCGACCTTGACGCCCTTGCTCAAGTCGCTCGAGCCCGAGGCTCGCACCCATCTCATCACCCTCATGTCCCAAAATGCCGAGGCTGAAAACGCAGCCTTTGCCAAACTGATCAACGTTATTTTACAATATTATTTAACCACCTACCCGGAACTGCTCGGCCCGGCGGACCGCAATATGATCAGCCGGCTGGTGGTTCGGCATGGGGCGATCAATCTCGATAAATATCAGGTCACGCCCTTTGCCGAGTGGAAACAGGATGGCCGGCTTAACTCGGTATCGATGTTTCACCCCGATGATGACGGCCGGCAATCGTTCGTGTCCAACGCCAACCTGCTCCTGAAAAACGGCTACAGTCTGGTTGCCTCGCCCCAGTACACCATTAAACCGCTCACCCCTGCCTTTGAGCAGGAGATAGCGCGGTGGTCCAATTCCGGCCTGCCCTCCCTGTTCCAGGCGATGCGTGACCGGCACTTTGCCGTGGCTTTTGTGAAGAAGGTCGGCAACGTCACCATCACCCACACCCAGTTCGTGTATTCCGACAAGGAAAACCAGGCCGAAATGCTCAGGCGGTTCATCCAATCCAAGGATGAGATGCTTGCCCAGCGTGGGCACAGCTATTGGCGCTCGGAACAGATCGTCGAACCCCTGACCGAACTGCTGGAAGAGAATAAAGTGACCGAGGCCGACCTGCGAGGCAAACAACGCTTCCTCAGTCTCGGCTCCTGCGGTGGCACCAAGGCCTATACCAACCTTACCCGGCTGTTTTCCGGTTCGGTGGATATCCTGGCCACCATCGGCACCGGCCTGGCCTTGATCAATGATCCCTATAACAAGATTTTTTTCGAGATCGTGGCCACCAACTCGCCGTCGATCACCTGGAAAACAGCGGCCCAGCAAACCGCCTTTATCTTCCAGGACGGGAGAGGGCAGGACTACCTTCAGCCCGGCTCGCTGACCTCCATTCTCCATAAAATTGTTGACGAGAACCAGCATGCTTCAGGCGTACCACCACGGAATCAACCCAGCCGACCTCGAATCTAAGACCGTACATGCCCCTCTACACCCGTGAGACCCTGCCCGGCCTGCTGGCCCAACCGGCCACCGGGCAGTCACAGGTCTACCTGCTGTTCGGGGAGCGCTATCTCTGCAAGAACGCGGCGGAACAGCTGGAAAAAGTTCTGCTGCACGCCGGGGGCATTGTCCATGCCATTGACGGCGACCAGGAAAACATGGCCGCCACCCTGGCCAAGCTTCGCAGCTATAGCCTGTTGCCGGGGCGTCAGCTCTACCGGGTGACCGACACCCGGTTGTTTCTCTCCAAACAGGTCGCCAAAAACATCTGGGACAGGGCGTTCAAGGCCCATACCGACAACAAAAGCGAACAGGCCGGCCGTGCCCTGCGAGCCCTGATGGAAAGCGGCGGGCTCGATCCCAGCGCCCCCGACAATGACCTGGAAGCCTTGGCGGCGTCGGAATGGCAACACTGCTTCGGGTTTGCCAAGCCTTCCGGCGATTTGAGCTGGACCCGGCCCTACCTCGCCAGCAATCAGGGCCGGGGCGGCGCTAAGACGGCCACCGCCACGGAAGATCCGGCAGAACTGCTGAGTCAGGCACTGGCTTCGGGAATCCCGGCGAACAACATCCTCATTCTCCTGGCCGAGGAAGTCGATAAACGAAAAAAATTATTCAAACTGTTCAAAGACGAACAAACCGTCATCGACCTGACCGTGGAAAGCGGGGCCGGGGCAAAGGCCCAGAAGGAACAGAAGGCCGTCCTGCAGGAACTGCTCCAGCAAACCCTCAAGGAACAGCACAAAACCATG
>CAIMMA010000498.1 GCA_903842475.1 uncultured bacterium | reverse complement strand
ATGTGCAGACGAGGCCAATCGATTGGAAACTGCCAGGCATAACATCGTGAACCGCCCCGCCATGCCGCAACCAGCGGCCGTCGCTTGGCTGGCGTCACCGCAAGGAAGGACCGCAGGCAAAGCAACGCCGATGGCGGCCGCCTTCGCCCGGGCCTTGCAGCCCCCCGGACGAACCACGGCCCAAACGCTGCCCCACCCTAACCTTCGCGCCCCCTCCCTGGAACGCTTTGGGTCCATCGACCGGGCAATACCCGCGCCACCCCCCTCGCGTCGGGTGCCAGGCGGCGCGCCCCTTCCGGGCCGGGTCCCTCCGAAACCGGTGGCCGGCCCGACAAGCCCGGCACCCGCCGGCGTTGCCGGACCGGGCACACCCGCCATTGCGACAGCGCCCCAGGAACCGCCGCATCCCCGTCTGGAACAGGTCTCGCCCGACCACCGCTGGGCCGAAAAAACCATGCCGCCCTCCCCGGCTGAACGCAGCCCGGCACCGGCCGGGCCGGCAGCGCCGCCGCAGATGCCGGAACCCGCCCGGGCAGCGGCGGACGACCATGTTCCCGGCGCAGCCGACCAGCCCCCGCAAGCGACGCCGCGGGCCGAATCGACGCCGCAGACGGCCAGCCCGAACTCCGATCTGCTCGGCAACCCGCAGATTCCGATCAGCGGCGACGCCGCGGCCAGCCTGACGCAAATCGACAGCCACGCCCGGAGATGCGACCTCCTGGTCAGCACCCAGGCCAAGGCCAAACGAAACCTCGTCAAACTCTTCATCAATGGGCACCGACAGCTGATAACCGCGACCATCGGGAGCCACATTCTGGCGCTGTCGGTCCTGGTCGGCCAACAGCAGGCCCGCGCCGTCGTCTGGCTGGTCGGCCGCGCGGCGACGGTCCAGGGTTTTGTCCTGGGGCTGATCACCCGAGCCACCACCATCGGCGCCGCCATTGGGGCGCGGATCAGGGGTGGGCTCACGGGATTGACCGCCGGCGTGGCCAGCGGGGTGAACACGGTGATAGAACGGGTACTCGACACCGCCCGCAGTATCCCGATCCCCAATATTCCAGGCCTGGGTCGGGTGCGCAGCAGCGTTCTGCAGGCGGCCGACCGGATCGGCGGCGTGGTCCGCCGAGCGCTCGCCAATGTCCAGCATTTCATCAACAGGGTGATCGGCGCAGTGATCGCGGCCATCCTCGGCTTGATCGGCAGGGTCGGAACCGCTCTGGCCGGTATCGTTGCCCGTTTGATCGCGGTGGTCACACGGGTGGTGCTGTTGCTCGTCCGGACGATGCGCTCGCTTAACCAATGGCTGACCGCCCGGTTACGACGGTTCGCAGCAGGGATCAAGGCGCTGCTGGCCCGGATCGAATCCATGGTGGTGGCCCGCATCGATCAGGCCGAGGCGCGGGCCCATGCCGCGATCGCAGCCAACCGTCGCCATGGCCGGACCATCATCTTCCAGATTCTCGCGTTTTCCTACACGCAGGGCGATTATCCGGCGGAGGAGGCGGTCAACGGGCCGCTGGAACGGGTTGACGCCACCTCTTCCAAGGAAGAATTCGAGAGCTCCGCCCGGGCGGCGCTCCATATCGCTGTCGCGCGGATGCTGTTGAGCAACTTCGAAATCGTGCAACGCTTCAGGGAAGAGACCGACAGCCTGGTCAATCTGGCCAAAGGGGCGATCTCCGCTTTGCTCAGCACTGCCCGGCAGCGAGCCGTCCAAGCGGTTCGGGAGGCTGCAGGCCATGTGGCCGGCGCCCTAGGCCGCCTGATTGACCAGGCCGCCCTGGTCGCAACCCGAATCAT
>CAIMMA010000497.1 GCA_903842475.1 uncultured bacterium | reverse complement strand
TCGATGATGAAGGCGAGTTTGCGTGGGTGAGAATTTCCGATGTAACAGCCGCAGGAATGTATCTTGAAAATACCGAGCAACAGCTTTCTGGATTAGGAAGCTCTCTCAGCGTGAAAATGCAGCCTGGTTCACTTTTCTTGAGTATTGCTGGAAGTGTTGGTAAGCCATGCATTGCTAAAATCAAGTGCTGCATACATGACGGCTTCGTCTATTTTCCCCGATGGAAAGGTGATCCTCGCTGCTTATATTACATTTTCGCCAGTGGAGAACCGTATAAAGGGCTTGGCAAGATGGGCACCCAATTGAACCTGAATACAGATACAGTTGGAGGAATCAATATTGGTTTGCCAGCCAGTAGAGAACAAACCGCCATCGCCGATTTTCTCGACCGGGAGACGGGGCGGATCGATACCCTGGTGGCAAAGAAGCGGCGGCTGATCGCGCTGCTGGGGGAGAAGCGCACCGCGCTCATCTCCCGCACCGTCACCCGTGGCCTGCCCGCGGATGCCGCCAGCGAATTCGGCATTGAGCCCCACACCCGCTTCAAGGACTCCGGCATCGAATGGCTGGGCGAGGTGCCGGAGGGGTGGGAGGTGAAACCGGTTAAACGTGCAGCTAAGGTAGGCAATGGCTCGACACCAACCCGGGACAATCCGCTATATTGGGAAGACGGTAATTTTCCCTGGCTTAATAGCTCCGTAGTTAACCAAGAGGAAGTCACTCAAGCAGACCAATTTGTAACGCCCGTAGCTCTTGCCGAATGCCACCTTCCGAGAGTACTGCCTCCAGCGGTACTTGTCGGGATTACAGGACAAGGGAAGACTAGAGGTTTAGCAACGACGCTGCTAATAGAATCAACAATAAATCAGCATATTGCTTATCTGAAGCCCGATGAAAAGTTACTGATAGTTGGTTATTTGAGGCGGGTTTTTGATATGGCATATCTGATTCTTAGAAACGAAAGTGACGGAGGCGGCAGTACAAAGGGGGCGATAACTTGCGAACTAATAAAATCGATTTCCCTTCCACTTCCTTCGGTTAAAGAACAAACCGCCATCGCCGCCTACCTCGACCGCGAGACCGCCAAGATCGACCAACTGGTCACCAAGGTCGAGGCGGCCATTGCCTGTTTGCAGGAGTACCGCACTGCCCTGATCACCGCCGCCGTCACCGGCAAAATCGACGTTCGGGAAGAGGTGGCATGAACGAGTTCACCATCGACAGCTTTGAAAAGTACCTTCGTATTGTTCGCGACGATATTGGTATTACCGATCAAAAAGGCCAGCGTAAGCGCCGTTATTTTCGCGGCCAGACCAAGCGGGCCTTCGAGGGTTATGATCTCAAGCCCTCCATCGGCCGCTATGCTCACCTGAACAGCTTGCGGCCAATCGAACGCGACCGACTGGAAAACGAGGTGCTGGAGACCTTCAGCAACCACCTGCTCACCTATGTGAACCACCTGCCACGCAACGACTGGGAGGCGCTGGCCATTGCTCAGCACCACGGCCTGCCCACCCGTTTTATGGACTGGACCACCAATCCGCTGGTGGCACTCTACTTTGCCTGCCGCGAATCCAAGAAGGACAAAGAAGGCAACCCGTGCGACAGTGCCGTCTATGTACTGATCAGTGAACCCCCGCGTTACAGCGAACTGCGCCGACAGCAGAAGAATGGTGCGGCCATCGTGGAGGAGCCTGAAGTGCCAACACCGCTCTCTGACGACGATGGTTACGACAACTTCGGGCTGGATGAAACCAGTGAAGCACCTGTGCTTGCGGAGGACGAGTTGGACACGGCCACCCGACCGCGCGGCCAGTCGGAAGCCGTCAAGGAGGGTGAGCTGACTCCCTTCGACATCACCGGCAACGTCATCTACGACCCGCCGCACGTCTCGCCGCGCATCCGCGCCCAGGATGGGGTGCTGCTGGCCTGTCATCAGCCGATGCAACCGCTGGAAGAAAAAGACGTGCTGGAGTTGGTGATCAGTCACAAGGCCCATGACGACATCCGCCGTCGACTGGACCAGTACGGCGTCTTCGGCAAACAGTTGTTTCCCGATCTCGATGGCATTGCCAAATGGCTCAAGTATCGGGTGTTCGAGATCAACGGAATGACCTGACGAGGAGATT
>CAIMMA010000496.1 GCA_903842475.1 uncultured bacterium | reverse complement strand
TAACTCCTCCTTTTTTATCTATTTGGAACCTGGTTGAATCAAATCGTCTAAGAATCGTCTACGATGACCTTGCGGGCCAATCGATTTGATTCGGTTCCAGTGTGGTGAGAGGTTGGGACCGGTACAACCAGAAATTTTATTATCGTCGGGGATCAACAAGTGACACCCGTCCTAATTTGGTGTACGTTATGCGCATAATATGCACAAAGGAGGTGTGGCATGCAAAAATCCCGTATTAATCTTACTCTAGATTCTGATCTGGTGGAATTCGTCAAACAGTATGCAGAAAGTCAACGTACTACTGTATCTGAAGTGTTCACGCAATTTGCTTTGAAATTGAAACGAAATAAAGAAAACGATCCAACCGAAGTTATCATTGCCGATCCGGAATTTTCTGAAGCCCTCATTGAAACTATGGAAAAAGTCAGAGAAGGGAGCGTAAATTGGAAAAGTTATGAGGAGGTTTTCGGGTGAACCTCGTCTTCAGTGATGAATTTGCTTCTTCGGTAAAGAAACATAATTCTATTAAAGAATCAATTCGAAAGAAAGTTGACATGATTGCTGAAAGTCCTATTGCTTTGGGTGAACCCCTTAAAGGGAACTTTCGAGGATATTACAGTTGTCCTGTCCGTAGAAATTTTTTGATTATTTTTTTATACTGTTTGGTATGCCGCAAGAAGAAAGATGATCAAATTGTACTATGCTCGGATTGTTCAACGTGCAGCGATGATACAATAAAATTTATCGATCTTGGCCCTCATGATAAAGTATATTTTGAGTGATATATTGATAGTTTTTGATGGTTTGAACGGTAATCTTTTATCACCATCTCAATACAGATATTATCTTTAAAGCGAAGCTGCATTTCTGTAAAGATGTACTCAAACGATGGGGGAACATAATTGTTGCTGATTTTAACGTCTACCGAAACCATGGCATGACGGTGATCAAGTGGGTCATCAAGCAACAGCTTCTCCCGCGAGATATTTTGAATGTGTTTGAAACTATCTCCCTTCGTCCGTATCAGAAAAAAGAGAAAGGGGCTGCTCCCCTCGATATTGTGCTCCAGGTCGTCGTTGTAGCGGATGCTGAGTGCAAAGACCTTCGGCTTGCTTACCTTCTCACTGGGGCGAGGAAAACCGAATTGTTGACTATGGTGTGGGCAGTTATCGATTTTGGCAACCGCACCTACCTGTTGCCCACGAAAAAATCAGGTACCGGGCTGGCTAAGACGACCCGGCATAACATGTCTGAGCTGTTATGTGAGCTGTTTCGTAGAAAACTCGATGGCCGACATCTTGAATTGGAAATCCTCGACGTAGCGCTGCTACGCCTGTGGTTTTGCGCTGATCGCCACAACCAAATCTGACCCAAATCTGAGCGCAATTTTGTCCAAGTTATTTGTAACCAGGCCTTTGGATGCCGGAGTCTGGGTTCAGGCTGATTTTTTGGGAGAGTTTTGGAGCGGTACGTTGGGTGATTTGGCTGGTTCTGCTGGTTGAAGAGAAAAAATCGTCTGCTGGACATAAAAAGGGGTTACAGATAGACTCTGTAACCCCTTGATATTTTTGGTGGAGCTAAGCGGGATCGAACCGCTGACCTCTTGAATGCCATTCAAGCGCTCTCCCAGCTGAGCTATAGCCCCTTGAATTTCTTGAAGCCAATTACCACGCTTTGCAGTCCGCTGTCAAGGTTTTATCATTTCTTTTTCGGGTCATCGCCATATACGTTGCCAACTATTGGTTCTATTGGTAAAGTGTGCAGCTTGTTTGTATCAACGCTTATCATTGTGTCGGCACCCGTCGCTGAGCCTGGAATGCTTTTTCGGCTGAGCCTGCTGATAACACTTAGAACTCTATAGGTGAGACCGGAATGTTTTCCCCTTTGAATTTCCTCTTTGGCTGGCTGTCCAACGATTTGGCTATCGATCTCGGTACTGCGAATACGGTTTTGTATGTGAAAGGCAAGGGGATCGTGCTACGAGAACCTTCGGTGGTGGCGGTTCGTAAGGACAGCCGGGGGAGCAGGGTGCTCGCGGTGGGCAAAGAGGCCAAGGAAATGCTGGGCAGAACGCCCGGCAACATCGTGGCCATTCGACCCATGAAAGACGGGGTTATCGCTGATTTTGAAGTGACCGAAGCCATGCTGCGGTACTTTATCAACAAGGTCCATAATCGCCGAACCTGGGTGCACCCCCGGATCATAATATCCGTGCCGTCGGGCATTACGCAGGTGGAAAAACGGGCTGTGCGGGATACCGCCGAATCCGCCGGCGCCCGCGAAGTGTATCTGATCGAAGAGCCCATGGCCGCAGCCATCGGCGCCGATCTGCCCATTACCGAACCGACCGCCAATATGATCGTCGATATCGGCGGCGGCACCACCGAGGTGGCGATCATCTCCCTGGCCGGTATCGTCTACGCCAAGTCGGTGCGGGTAGCTGGCGACAAGATGGATGAGTCCATTCTCCAATATATTAAACGGAAGCATAACCTGGCCATTGGCGAGCGCACCGCCGAGGAGATCAAGACCACCATCGGGAATGTCTTGCCGGAGGAGCCTTACGAAACCATGGAAATCAAGGGGCGTGACCTGGTGTCCGGTATTCCTAAGATTTTAACGATCACCTCCAAGGAAATTCAATCCGCCATTGCCGAGCAGGTGGATGTGATCGTTGATGCCGTCCGGGTGGCGCTGGAACAGACCCCTCCCGAACTGTCCGCCGATATTGTTGATCAAGGAATCGTACTCACCGGTGGCGGGGCTTTGTTGAAAAACCTCGATAAACTCTTGAAAAACGAGACCGGCATGCCGATCATCGTGGCTGACGATCCGCTTTCCTCGGTGGTGCTCGGATCCGGGCTGGCCTTGGATAATCTTGAGATTCTCAGGGAAATCGCCATCGACTAGTACCGGTAACTATGCGTATATGTTTCCCCTGTTCCCCGATCTGTTGTGCAGCCGGTTTTAGTCGCTCTATCCATGAGAAATAAGATTCCCAGAAAGCGAAACGGTCGCGTCAGGCTTTTTCGTATCGTTATTCTTGCTGGCATACTGCTGACCTTGGCGTTTATCTTTCTGGTCTCAACCCTCGGGAGTCAGCAATTCGGCTCGCTCCATAAACTGGTGCTCGAAGTCG
>CAIMMA010000495.1 GCA_903842475.1 uncultured bacterium | reverse complement strand
GACCTTCGGCGGCTACCAGATAAACAATACAATATCCGGGAACAACATCAACAATGCGCAGGGGGTGGGCGACGTCAATGGTGACGGCTTTGCCGATATGCTCGTCTCGTTCACAGACATGTACAGCGTAAATGGCGCCGCTGTCATCTTTGGTAGCGCCAGTTCCGAGGATGTGAGCACCCAAAGCCTGGGGTCGCGTGGCTTCCTGATCACGTCGGCACACCCCTTTAAAACAAGGGCAGTGAACGTGGCCAGCTTGGGCGACTTCAATGGCGATGGCCTGTCCGATTTTATCGTGGCCACTGCGTCAGCCGCAACCTACTGGAAGAATGGTGAAACCACCTACACGATCGTTTACGGCAAGACCGATACCGCAACGGTCAATCTGATCGATATCCGCAACTCACAACCCGGTGGTTTTGCCATCTCCCTCACCGGCTTAGATGGTCTTTGGGAGTCCGTGGCGGTTCCCTTGGGTGACCTCAATGGCGACGGTCTGGCTGACCTGGGCTTGAGAACCAGCTATAGCCAGTTTGCCGTGGTGTATGGCAGCGCCACCGGCGCGGTGGGCAGCACTGCGGTGGACCAGATCGGCACCACCGGCGATGACCTGCTCACCTCAACCGGCACTCAGACCTTGGTCGCCGGCCTGGGCAACGACACCCTGGTGGCGCACAGCGCCGACGTGCTGATGGGTGGTGCAGGCAAGGACATCTTCGTCATCGGCGCAGACACCATCACGGCGCTGCAATCGCCGATGGCCGCGGGCGGCAATGTCACCCAGTTGGCCAGCATCAACGGCGGCAGCGGCATCGATACCATCCAACTGAGCGGAGGCGCCAGCCTCAACCTCGGCAATCTGGCAAAGCCGGGCGTGAACGTGCCCAGCATCAACAGCCGCGTTGAATCCATCGAGCATTTCGATCTGGCCACCGACACGGCCGCCAATAACTTGATCCTTAACGTCAAAGACCTGCTGGATATGAGCGATGGCATCGCCAGCAACAGCACCAAGGCCAGCCTGGGCTGGACGGGCGGCACCTATAGCTTTGGCGCCACCGAGTCACGCCACCTTATGATCATCGACGGCAACAGTAATGATAACGTCTTCACCACAGGAGGATTCACCGACAGCGGCCAAACCGCGATCATCAACGGCCACACCTACGAGGTCTACAACCAGGGCAGCTACGCCCAGTTGCTTATCGAGACCGCCATCAACCGGGCCGGGGTGCATTGAACGCACCATACAAGGGTGGGCCATTGGGTGGGCAGGTGTTCTGCCCACCAGCAGGAATGCGACCGCCTCTTCCCCCTGAGCATTGGGGGGCCGAGGGTTGCATGGAATATTCGAACAAGGATTTGGCGAATGAAAAAGGGTGGGCACAAACAACATGCCCACCTTGACTCAAGGCCGTATCCCTGCCCAGCTCAGGCCGCAAGGCCTGTGCCCGGCAGGGCTTTTAAGGGAGAAATCTGAGCGGCAAGCGCTCGGATAGTTTACCTGACATATTTTTTGGAGACATAATTTTTGGAAAAATAATTTTGGAGCATTCACCATGGCGACAACCTTTACTACGAAATATACCATCACCAAATTCGGCGCGAACGTATTCGATTTCAATCTGCCCTACCTGACGCCGACGCCTGACGGCGAATCCATTCAAGTCAACGGGAGCATG
>CAIMMA010000494.1 GCA_903842475.1 uncultured bacterium | reverse complement strand
GCTCGTTGATTGGACTGCGATTGAATGAAAATTTTATGGAAAAGCCAGCCATTCGGCTTGTTTTTTTGCACGGAGGCTTTAGAGTAAAAAACGATTGGTTTCCAGGGGTTTTCGTGACAGCGCTGCAAGAAAACCGTCTGCAAAGACTTCTAGTCTAACGCACAAGAGAGGTCCTTATGAACAGCTCTTTTTGGTCGAAGCTCTATCTGTTAACCGTTCCGGTATTTTTCCTCATCGACATGGTCTGGCTCGGGCTGGTGGCCAGGAATTTCTATAAACAGCAGCTGCATAGCCTGCTCAGTCCCCAGGTCAACTGGACGGCCGCTCTTCTGTTTTATTTTCTCTATATCGCAGGCATCCTGTTCTTTGCCGTCCGCCCCGGGCTGGAAGCCGGATCGTTTGGCAAAGCCTGTCTGTATGGGGCGCTCTTCGGGTTTTTTACCTACATGACCTATGACCTGACCAATCTGGCCACGCTCCGCGACTGGCCGCTGTTGGTGACCGTGGTCGACATCGCCTGGGGGACGGTGCTCTGCACCCTGGTTAGCAGCGGCGCCTATCTCATCGGCGGATGGCTGCAGCGGGGCTGAGGCCGCTGTCTATTGATGATTCCGGGAGGTACTGCGTGATGACCACTGTTTTTCTCACTGCCGCGGAACTGATTCTGGCCTGCATGGGTTGCATGTATCTGGTCGGTCTGCTCGCCAAGGACAACAGCCTGGTGGATGTCGCCTATGGTCCGGTGTTTATTGTGGCCTGCTGGGGGGCCTGGATTTTCAGCCCGGTGGCGCCGGATCATTTCCGGCCGTTGCTGCTGCTGGTGCTGATCACCCTGTGGGGGGTGCGGCTCGGGCTGCATATCGGCCTGCGTCATCGCGGGCGGGGTGAGGATTTCCGCTACCGCACCTTCCGTGAACAATGGGGCACCACCCTGGTCTGGCGCAGTTTCCTGCAGATTTATATGCTCCAGGGCGCGGTGGTGCTGGTGATCGCGCTCCCGGTACTGCTGACCATCGGGGCTCCCGGTCCCGGCCTGCGGGCTGCCGATCTCCTTGGTTCGGTGCTTTTTTTCTGCGGATTTGGCTTTGAAGCCATCGGCGATTGGCAGATGATGCGATTCAAACAGGATGGCGCCAACCGGGGCCGAATTATCCAGGAAGGGTTGTGGCGTTACACCCGTCATCCCAACTATTTCGGCGAAGCCCTTCTCTGGTGGGGGATCTTTTTTATTGGCCTGGGATCACCCCTTGGCCTCTGGGGATTGGCCAGCCCGCTGGCCATCTGTTTTCTCCTCCTGAAAGTTTCAGGCATCCCCATGCTTGAGGCCAAGTATATCGGCAACCCGCAGTTCGAGGCCTACCGGGCCAGGACCAACGCCTTTTTCCCCTGGTTTCCGAAAAAGAAACCGGACAACTCCTCAACGACCCGCAATCCGGAACATTCATGAACCCCTCAGACAACAGGACACCCCGAAAACAAGTGGCGGTGATCGGCGGCGGTGTGGCCGGCATCGTGGCAGCCCATCTTCTCCAGAAAACCCATGACGTCACCCTTCTGGAACAAGGTGACTATTTGGGGGGGCATACCCATACCATCCCTGTCCCCGATGGGCCGGATGCCGGCACCCCGGTTGATACCGGTTTTATCGTGTTCAATGAGGCCACCTATCCCCATTTTATCGGTTTTTTGGAGGAACTGCAGGTTCCCTGGCGGGAGACCGAGATGTCGTTCGGGTTTCACTGTGAACAAACCGGTCTGGTCTATGCCGGCAATGACCTCAACGGCTTGTTTGCCCAGCGCGCCAACCTGCTGCGGCCGCAATTCTATCGGTTTCTGCTGGAAATCGGCCGATTCTGTCGCTTGGCCGGCCCGGACCTGGATACCGGCGAGGAACTCGGCACCCTGGCGGAGTATGTCCAGCGTCATCGGTTTATGCCGTTTATGGTGGAAAATTATCTTAAACCCATGGCGGCCGCCATCTGGTCCACCCCCGCCGGGCAGGTCGCCGCCTTTCCCGCCCGGCCTTTTTTACTTTTTTTTAGAAATCACGGGTTGCTGCTCCTGCGCAACCGGCCGCGCTGGCGAACCGTGGTCGGCGGCAGCCACAGCTATGTCCAGGCCTTTCGTAACCGTTTTAAGGGCACGATCCGCCTGGACACCCCCATCCAGCGACTGTTTCGCACTCAAGACGGCGTTCGGCTCGAGTTCGCCGACCAGCACCAGGAACGGTTTGATCAGGTGGTGATCGCCACCCATGCCGATCAGGCCCTGCGGCTGCTTGGCGACCCGACGCCCGAGGAAACCCGATTGCTCGGCCCCTGGCAATATGAAGCCAACACCACCGTGCTCCATACCGATGTGTCGGTCCTGCCGCCGACTCCCCGAGCCTGGTCCTGCTGGAACTTTACCAGGGCCGCGGGCGGAGCGGGGGAGTCGCCGGTGTATGTCAGCTATGCCATGAATCTGCTCCAGGGGCTCAACACCCGCCGGCAGTATCTGGTGACCCTTAATCGGCCGGGCGAATACGACGAAAACCAGGTCATCGCCCGGATGGTCTACCATCACCCCACCTATACCACCGCCTCCATGGCCACCCAGGCCAGTCTGCCGTCGCTCAACGGCAGCGGTAACACCTGGTTCTGCGGCAGTTACTTTGGCTATGGGTTCCACGAGGATGCGGTCCGATCCAGTTATCAGGCGGTGGCGCATCTGCAGGCGATGTCATGAATTCGCTGCTCTTTACCGGGCAACTGCGGCACGCCCGCACCCATGAAGTCGAGCATGGCTTTGTCTACGGCCTGCACCTCTATGGGCTCGACCTCAGCGAGCTGGCTCAACTGGAACGCGGCGGCCGGTGGTTCGGTCACAACCGGCTGCGGCCCCATCGCCCTCCATGACCGCGATTATCTCTTTCCCGGCGAGACCCCGTTGGCTGAGAAAATCCAAAGGGTTTTGAGCGAGAACGGGATTGAGCAGATCGCCGCCCGGATCGTGCTGGTCACGGCCCTGCGGCAGTTCCATTATGTGTTCAATCCGGTTAGCTTCTTTTACTGCTCCAATGCCGCCGGCCATCTTTTTGCGGTGCTGGCCCAGGTGAACAACACCTTTGGCGAGACCCATTGCTATGTGCTCCGGCCCGACGGTGACGGCCATTCCTTTCGGACTGACAAGGTCTTTCACGTCTCTCCCTTTTTTCCACGCACCGGTCGCTACGAATTTCGGCTCACCGAGCCAGGCGAGACCTTGTCGCTGGAGATTACCTATTTTATCGAGGACCGGCAGGTCCTCCAGGCCTCATTCACCGGCACCGGCCGGCCCCTGACGCCGCAGCTGCTCGCCCGTACCGTTTTGCTGCATCCGCTGCGGGCT
>CAIMMA010000493.1 GCA_903842475.1 uncultured bacterium | reverse complement strand
CAGGTCATGTACGAAGCCAAAAAGTCAGGCAAGAATGAGTTACGTAGCGTAGTAATACACGAGAGACAATCGTCATGCGTTAGGGGACAAGAGGACGCACTTTCAGAAAAATAATCCAAAGGAGGGTAAAAACAATGTTTATCCAGCAATTTTTCGTACCGGGCCTGGCCCACAGTTCCTACCTGCTCGGCGGCGCAGCGACCTGTGCTATCATTGACCCCCGGCGTGACGTCGGGATTTATCTGGATGCTGCCGCAGCCATGGGTATGAAAATCACCCATATTCTGCAGACGCACCTGCACGCCGACTTTGTCTCCGGGCATCTGGACCTGGCGGAAGCCACCGGGGCCGTCATTGTCGCGCCCAAGTCCGGCAATTGCGAATTTAAGCACCAGTCCGTTGCCGAAGGGGACAGTTTCCGGATGGATGATCTCGAAATCCAGGTCCTGGAAACGCCGGGGCACACCCCGGAGCATGTCACCTACGTTGTCATCGACCATGCCCGGGGACCGGAACCGGCCGTTACCTTCTGCGGCGACACCCTCTTTGTCGGGGACGTCGGTCGGCCCGACCTCTTCCCCGGCATGGCCCTGGAACTGGCAACGAAACTCTATGGCTCCCTCCACGACAAGCTCATGACGCTGCCACCCTTCTGCGAAGTATATCCGGCCCATGGTGCCGGCTCCCTCTGCGGACGCGCCATGGGAGCCAAGCGCACCAGCACCGTCGGGTACGAGAAGCTCTACAACAGAGCTGTCGCCATTGGTGATAGGCAGCAGTTCATCGCCTCGCTGACCACCGACATGCCGGCTGCGCCGGATCATTTTTCCCGCTGCAGCGATATCAATCGTCGCGGCCCTGCGCTGGTCAACTCGCTTCCCACCCCCAAGCCGCTGGATCCCGCTCAGTTCCGGGAGGTCATGGCTGAGAATGATACGGTGGCGCTCGATGTGCGTGGTTATTCTGCCTTTGGCGGGCAGCATGTGCCTGGTGCCTATAACATCGATCTGGGAGGCAACTTTGCCACCTTTGCCGGGTGGGTACTGCCTCCGAACCGGAAGATACTGCTCGTGGTTGAAAAAGGCGCCGATGTGGTGGAAGCTGCGGTTGCGCTTCACCGGGTCGGTCTTGACCATGTCGTAGGCTATCTGGAGGGTGGGGTGTTCGAGTGGGCCAAGGCCGGCTTTGCCACTGACCATGTTACCCAGCTTTCGGCGCCCGAACTCAACCGGCGCATTTCAAGCGGTGATGGACTTGTGCTGGTTGATGTGCGTTCAGTGGGAGAGTTCGGCGCAAGCCACGTGTCAGGTGCGCTCCACATTCCCGCGCCCATGCTGCGCACCCGGCACGTCGAACTTGATCCGGGCCGTGACATCGCTCTGGTCTGCAGCACCGGCCACCGTTCCAGTCTGGCTGCCAGCATTCTCAAACGGCATGGTTTCACACAGGTCTGGAATGTTGCCGGCGGCATGACCGGTTTTAATGCCGCCGGGTTCGCACCGGAGTGCCCCCTCTGCGTAGTCCCGCACGGACCGCGCTTCCTGGGCAAGTAGTACAGGAGGTATCATTATGCTCTCATTTCTGATTATGAATGAATGGTCCCCCTATGCCGTGGGGATCGGCATCGGTCTGCTTTCGTGCCTGACCTTCGTCCTGTCCGACAAGCCGATTGGCTGCTCAACCGCCTTTGCCCGCACCAGCGGCATGCTGGAACAGTTGATTCGTGGACGCAGCAAGGTCCGGGATATGGCCTATTACCGCCAGTTTGTTCCAGAGATCGACTGGGAATGGATGCTGGTGCTGGGGGTGTTCCTGGGGGCCTGTGCCTCGGCTCTCCTCTCGGGAGAGTTCCGATTTGAATGGGTACCGTCACTCTGGACCGCCACCTTTGGTTCCGAGTATCTCCCCCGGCTGATAACCGCTTTCTGCGGAGGTGTCATCATGGGGTTCGGCGCCCGCTGGGCCGGCGGCTGTACCAGTGGCCACGGCAT
>CAIMMA010000492.1 GCA_903842475.1 uncultured bacterium | reverse complement strand
GTATCGTTTATGCCAGCTAACCAACCCGATGTCCAGAGAGTTGCAACCATCAATACCGAATATATCGAAATGGACAAACTGCTCAAGCGAGAAAACCTCGCAGCCAGCGGTGGCGAGGCCAGATATCAGATCAGCCAGGGAATAGTGGAGGTCAACGGTGTCCTGGAAACCAGAAAGCGACGGAAATTATATCCCGGCGATGTCGTGCGCTTTAATGAGGTCGAAATTCGCGTGGAAAAAGAATAACCCCCTTGGTTCGTGATCTTTTCGATTCCGCAACAAGGGGGGGGGAATGCAGAAAATCAAAGGCTAGCTGGTGAGTTTTTTTTGCGCCTCGATATAACGATTTCTGGTTTTCTCCAAAATCTCTGCCGGCACCATTGGTGGTGGCGGTTGTTTGTTCCAGTCGAGCGAACTAAGGTAATCGCGCAGAAACTGTTTGTCAAAACTCGGCTGGCTTTGCCCGGGGGTGTATTGATCCTCGGGCCAGAAACGGGAGGAATCGGGGGTTAACACCTCATCAATCAGCAGCAGCGTATCGCCGGCCAACCCTAACTCAAATTTGGTATCGGCGATGATGATTCCCTTGGTGCGGGCATAATCGGCCGCACGTTGATAAAGTTTGACACTGACTTCGGCCATTTGGGCGGTCAGTTCACGGCCGACTAACTCCCGCATCCGCTCAATGGAAATGTTCTCGTCGTGCGATCCCTGTTCCGCCTTGGTGGAGGGGGTAAACAACGGCTCGGGAAACTTTTCGGATTCGCGCATCCCCTCGGGCAGTTTGAAACCGCAGACCGTCGTGTTTTTCTGATACGCGCTCCAGAAGGAGCCGGAAAGATACCCGCGGACAATGCATTCGACCGGCACCACCCTGGTTCGTTTGACCAGCATCGATCGTCCTTCCAGCTGCCGACGGTAGGGCTGACAGATGGCGGGGAACTGATCGACATCGGCGCTGATCAGATGGTTGGGGATAATGTCGCCAAGTAATCCGAACCAAAACAGGGAAATCTCGGTCAACACCTTACCCTTTCCGGAGATGGGATCTGCCATAACCACATCATAGGCGGAGATCCGGTCGGTGGCCACCATCAGCAGTTTATCGTCATGGCCGGGGATCTCGTACATATCCCTGACCTTGCCACGATGGATTAATTTCAAATCCGGACACTCGGTGGTAATCACGGCATCGCTCATTTCTTTACTCCTTGATACTATTTAGTTAAGAACCAATTGTTCGCATCGCTGCAGTTGCTATCCAAGCCAAAAAACAATTGACAGTACCGGCTGGGTCATCCTTGACAACTTGTCCCGGCAGCTTACTATTTTTTAGCATTAAAAACTATAACCCTTACAAAGGAGGAGGTGCATAATGGCATTCATACGCTTTGCAGACAGGCCGGCGTTCCGTAATCCCTGGGCAGAATTTGAACGAATACGCCAAGGGCTCGATGAACTCTCCCGAACCTATGTCGACAAGGGGAAACCTCAAAGTCGCGCCAATGTGTATCCGGCGCTCAATATCTACGAGGAAACCGATCGCCTGATTGTCACCGCTGAATTGCCCGGTGTCAAGCCTCAGGAACTCGAACTGTCCATCGAAGGAGAAACACTTACCATTCAAGGCAGACGGGATAGCAAACAGAAGGAATCCGGTATCTCGTATCATCGTCGCGAGATCGAATCAGGCAGTTTCAGCCGGGCCATTACGCTGCCGATCAAAGTGAATGCCGAACAGATCGGGGCAAAGCTGAACCATGGCATACTGACCATCACCCTGATGAAAGCCACCGCTGTTACACCCCGTCAGATCAAAGTCAGTGCCGACTAGGAGGGCTCTCTCATGACCGAACAGGAACTGAAGATTCAGGAGAAAAAGACGGCGGGTGCTGGCGACGAAACCACCAAGAATGAAGCTTGCTTTGCCCCGCATGTGGATATCTTCGAAACCGATAAAGACGTGACGGTGATTGCCGATATGCCAGGCGTGACCACCGATGGCGTCGATCTTTCCCTGGAGGACAATATCCTCACCATTCAAGGGCATAGGGTTCTCCAGAAACAACCGGGCCGAGTGTTGCTTGAGGAATATGAAAGCGGACAGTATCTGCGGCGTTTTACCGTTGCTGAAACCATTGACCAGGAAAAGATCGAAGCCTCCTTGGCCGATGGAGTGCTGCGGGTGCGTCTCCCCAAAACCGGCCCGGCGCAACCCAAAAAAATCGAAATAAAACTGGGCTGAGGCACTGCGGCTTTGCCATTGACAGGATCCAGGTGGCCGCGGCCGGTTTGTTCAGGGTGCCGGCCGTGGCACCAACTCGGGACAGGCGGAATTGCTGTATCCAACTAATTCCGCCACCAAAGATCCCACCACGATTTTGGAGTGAATCTCCACCGGCACCCGGCAACGATCATCGGTGAGCCAGAGAATGGTGTCGCCACTCTTTTCGTACAAACCTTTAAATTCCATTTTCGGCTGCACCTTAAGGGTTTCCTTTTTGCCGAAAATGGTGTCCCGCTGTTCCCGCTGCAATAAAGCCACCCCGACCTCGTTGCGTTTTTTATCGGCAAAAGTGGGAACCACGATCTGTTCACCCTCCCGAAACAACAATGCCCTCGTGATGATGAACGAGGCAAATTCATTGTAAACAGTGCCTTCGAGATCGAATTGCTCCGGCTGATTCTGATTTTTCTGATAGCGTACCGAATGGGTCTGCTGGTCATACAGGGTCAGGCGGTGGTACTTTCGGCCATAACCTTCCTTCTGGTGGACCTCGTATCGAAAGGGCAGTTTCATTGGTCCGCTGACCCAGCAACGAAAGGTGTCGTCCACCGGATAGATGAGCTTGAGCGGGCCGTAATCTTTCACTTTTGCTGAGATGACAAAATTTTCCGTCCCTGCTTTCTCCGGCTTGATGTCCATATGGATATCGCCGATTTTAACGCCGCCGCTCCAGGAAACCGCATAATGCAGCGACTCGGTCCCTGAAAAGATCGTGGCCAGGATCGCTGGGTCCACCTGGGAGGGTTGGGTTTCAACAACCGGTTCGCTAGCCAGTCCCGTTCCGGTTGGCAAAAACACCAATTGGGCGAGAAGCAGGGCCGGAAAGATGCGACGGAAATGAAAAATCATCCGCATATCAGGGGGCGGTGGCCAAGGCAAGCCAGGTAGCCAGAAAAAGGGTCAGCGCAATCAGGCCGTTCATGGAGAAAAAGGACTGGCGAATACGTGACAGATCTTTGGGGTTGACGATAATATGCTGGTAGAAAAGGGCCAGGCCGGTGACCCCGATGCCGAGATAATACCAGTAATTAAGACCTGTCAATATTCCGGTCAGGGTGAAGAGAAAAAAAGCCATACCGTGAAAAGCCACCGCTACCCGAAAACCGGTGCGTCGGCCGAAGATTGCCGGCATCGAGTAGAGTCCGGCCTCGCGGTCAAAATCTGCGTCCATACAGGCATAGATGCAGTCAAAACCGGCCACCCAGAACAGCACGCCCATCGAGAGCACCCACGGATAGCCCTCCAGGGTCGCGGCCACCGCCACCCAGCCGCCGAGCGGGGAAAAGGCCAGAGCCACACCGAGCACGACATGGCACAGCCAGGTGAAACGTTTGGTCAGCGAATAACCCAGGGTCAGGGTCAACGCCACGGGCGCGATTAACAAGGCCGTGGGGTTGAGCATGAAACAGGCAAAGAAGAACAGGGCGGTGGCGAGCAGCACCATGATCCAGGATTCGACCAGCGTAACCTCGCCCGCCGGTAAAGCGCGCGTAGCGGTGCGCGGATTGGCGGCATCAAACCGTCGGTCAACAATCCGGTTGAAGCCCATGGCGCTGGTTCGTGCGCCCACCATGGCCAGAATCACCCAAAAGAAAACAATCCCATCCGGTGCCCCCCTGCCTGCGAGGAAAGCCCCTATCAGGGCAAAAGGCAGGGCAAAAACGGTGTGCTTGAATTTGATCATTTCAAGCAGAATGACGATTTTATTCCACATGATCAAATGCCCTGCCAGCGTCTGATATGCACAGAGGTAACTTCAATGCCCAACTGATCGCAGATACGGGCGGCAAAATTGCGGGCTATGTCGTCTAACCCCTTGGGTTGGGTGTAAAACGAGGGCATGGGCGGACAGATGATCGCGCCTGCCTCATGGGCGGCCAGCATGTTGGTGAGGTGGGTACGGTTCAAGGGGGTTTCGCGCACAGCCAAAAGCAACGGTCGCCGTTCTTTCAAGGCGACGTCGGCACAACGATGCAGCAGATTACCGCAGAATCCGTTGGCGATCGCAGCCAGGCTGCCTACGGTACAAGGCAGGACTATCATGGCATCGTAGCGAGCGGAACCAGAGGCCGGAGGGGCGGTGAAATCATCGGATGCAAACCACTGCGATACCTGCGGCAGTTGCTCGGGACCTAATCCGAGTTCAATCTGCAGGACCTTGCGCCCGGCCTCGGAAAGGATGCCATGGACCTCCACCTGCTGTGCCGCAAGCAGTTGCAGCAGTGCAGGCACATACAGCATACCGGTGGCTCCGGTTATTCCTAAAAGAACTCGGCGACAGGCTGCCATTTTATGCTTTCACTCCCACGTAGATGGAGACAATGCCAAAAGTCATCGGAATGCGTGATACCGATGCAAAGCCGGCCTCGCGCATCATGGCCAGCAGTTCTTCCGGTTCATAAAAGGCGGCAATCGAAGAGGCCAGATATTGATAGGCTTCCTTGTCTCCTGAAATCAAACCAGCGATAAACGGCAGGACACGGTTGAGGTAAAAACTATAGATCGGCTTGATGATCGGGTTGGACGGCCGGGAAAATTCCAGAATCAACAATTTGCCGGTTGGACGAAGGATGCGATGCATTTCCTGTAATCCTTGCAGCGTCCGGGAAAGATTGCGGACCCCGAAGGCCACGGTACAACCCCAGAACGAATCGGTCGGTGCCGGAATGATCTCGCCGTCACCGCATGCCGGGAAAATTCGCTCCGCACGGTCATCGTCAGGCAAGGCCCTGGCACCGGCCCGGAGCATGTCTTCGCAGAAATCGATCGACAGCACCTTTCGCCCAGGGGCTTGGCGGGCGAGTTCCAACGACAACGGTAAAGTTCCGGCGCAGAGATCCATAACCCACCCTTCGGGGAATTCACGGAGCAAACGAATGGTCCGCCAGCGCCAGTAGCGATCGATCTGCAAGGAGAGCAGCGAGTTGAGGAGATCATACCGGCCGCTGATCGAAGAAAACTTTTCCTTCACAAACCTTTTTTTCTCGTCAGGGAGATGCGCAGTTTCCATCAATTTTTATATTCGTAAGGAGTTGATGATATAAATGAATCGGCGATTATTGAAAAATTTTCAACGGAAGCGCCTCGGCCGGGGCCTCTCCCCTGTCGACCAGATATTGAAAAAAACGTTCCAAGGCCTGTATTTTCACCGGGGAAAAATCATGTTCGATGCCCAGCAGATACCGTGAGCAGGCCTCGCAGTCCATGGGAATACGCCGTGCGACCCTATCGCAGATTTCAGCCATTCTTCGCGCGCCCTGTTCCCGGCAATCAACCAGGGTTTCCCGGATAGCCCTGGCGGTTTCCGGCTGCCTGGCCAGGAATTCTTCACGGATGGCACAGACGGAAAAAACAAAGGGCAGGCCGGTTTTCTGATGCCATATTTCACCGAGATCGAGCTGAACCGGATATCGATTTGCGCTTCTCAACCGCAGGGCATCGTCACCGATCGCCAGCACGGCCCGGACTTCGGCAGTTCTGGCTTGTTCGCCGGAGACGTCGCCAATGGCATAACGAGGGTGGACGTGGAAAAATTCTTCTAAGATTATTTTCACCAGACGAACCGAGGTATCCGATTGTCCGGTCAGCAGGACGGATTGCCCCTCAAGCGCTGCGGGCGGCAGTTCGGACAAAAGAAAAACACTGCCCACCGGTCCGGTGGCGCTGATGGAGAGATCCGCCAAAATTTGATATCGCTCCGGATGAGCGGCGTAGGCATAGGAACTGACAAACCCCATGTCGATCTGATTTTCTGCCAGCAATTTGTTCAGTTGACTTGGCTGCCCCTCGATGACCAGCCAGTCGGCCGGCAGGGATCGCTCCTTCCATATCTCGTAGATCGGGGCGACATTGATATAGTTGACCATGCCGATGCGTGCCATAACGTTCCTGTTCAATCCTGCAGACGTTGGGCAGCCAGGGCGCTGCCGGTGGTTACCAGATGGTTGTAGACCTGGGCCGGAGTCGTTTTGTGCATGGGAACCGGAACCCGCAACAGGTCCGCCTCCTTGCCAGGCTCCAGGGTACCGAGCCGGTCACCCACGCCCAAAGCCTCAGCACCGCCACGGGTTGCCATCGCAAATACCAGCGCGGGATCGACCTCGATATGTGCGGCGGCAAGCAATTGCATCTCCCGCCAGATGGAGAGTTCGGGGTTGCTGGCCAGGCTGTCGGTGCCCAAAGCCGGCAGGATGCCGTGCTCCAGATATTGTGCCACCGGTGCCTTGCCAGTACCGAGATACTGATTGGAACCTGGGCAGAGGCAGACCTTGGCGCCCTGCCCTGCCAATATTCTGATTTCTTCGCGATCAACATGGATGGCGTGGATACAAAGCGTCCGGGCATCGAGCAGGCCCAACTGGTGGAGGTAGCGGATGGAACCTCCGCTGCCATTGGTCAGAGGTTGAAAGGAATCGTCCCAAAAACCGCGTGCTTTGACGAATTCAACCATTTCACCGCGGCCGTGCCGAATCATTTCATTTTCCGCCACAGGTTCAGCGGTATGGATCGGAAAGACATGCCCAAGTGTAGCCGCCCGTGACTTGAGCTGTTGCAACAGCCTGGCGTGGGTGGAGTACGGGGCGTGGCCCGAACAGAGCGCATGGTCAGGTTCCGACTGCAAGCGGGTGAAATTTTTGGCCAGGGTGCGCTCCGCCAACCCCAGATATTCCTTGAAAGGAAAAAGAGTGCCCGGAAAGGTGTCCGCCAGGTTGGAGCCAATCAGGGTGTTGCCGATATCGGCAAGGACGCTGACCCCACTGGCATACAACTGACCGGCGACCCGAAGTGCGGCCTGTTCGGCCGGTCCGCCGGCAGCACCCAAAGTGTCGCGGAGCTGGAGTAAACGGGTGATCCAATCGGTAAAACTGCCAGCAAATGGGGTGGCGGCAAGTATTGCCAGGTGGGATAATTCCAGGTGAACATGGCTATTGACCAGGGCCGGAGTCAGAGCCGCAGCCGGATGATTGACCACCGAAGCCAGCGGATAACGCTGTTGCAACCGAGGCAGCAGATCGACTGCGACAATCATGCCGTTGCGGAAGGCCACTCCGCCGTTGGCGATGATCGGGCCGCAGACAGGCACCACCCAGGGAGCGGCATGGATGCGAAGCGGTTCGGCGGTCATCGGGCCGGGGTATAATCCATTAAGCGCTGTTGCGGCTGAAAACCGGCATCGCGCACCAGTAGCCTGATTTCATCCTCGGAAAGGCGAAAACGGACACCGGCGGCGGCGACCACATTTTCCTCGATCATGGTGGAGCCGAAATCGTTGGCGCCGAAAAACAGGGAAAGCTGCGCGATCTTGGGTCCCTGGGTTACCCAGGAGGCTTGGATATTTTGAAAATTATCAAGGAATAGTCGGCTGAGCGCCAACATCTTCAGATAGCTATAGGCTGTGGTTTTCTCAATTTTACGCACTGCCGCCAGTGGTGTGTGGTCGGGTTGGAACGGCCAGGGTATAAAAGCGGTAAACCCACCGGTCCGGTCCTGGAGATCGCGTAATCGCTGGAGATGCTCCAACCGCTCTTCGATGGACTCGATATGGCCGAACATCATGGTCGCAGTGGTACGCAATCCCAAATGATGGGCGGTTTCCATCACGCCGATCCATTCATCGGCGCTGCATTTTTTAGGGGCGAGTTCCCGGCGGACCCGGTCGTTGAGGATCTCCGCCCCACCGCCGGGGATGGAATCAAGGCCGCTGGCGATCAATCGTTGCAAAACCGCAGTGATCGACAGGCCCGACAATTGGGCGAAATGATGAATCTCAGGCGGAGAAAAACCGTGGATATGAATGCCGGTTGCCTTGATGAACCGGAGCATGTCCTCGTAGTATTCGAGGGGCTTGTCGGGATGGAGCCCCCCTTGGAGCAGAATCTGGGTGCCGCCGAGCGCTTGGGTTTCTTTAATTTTTTCAGCGAGTTCGACCTTGGAAAGCACCTGTCCGCGGCTATCTTCAGGGGCCTTGAAAAAGGCGCAGAATTTACAGGCCGAGATGCAGATATCGGTATAATTGATGTTGCGATCAATGACATAGGTAACCACGTGCTCGGGATTCAGCCGCATCCGCACCGCCCCGGCGAGAAAGCCCAATCGGTGCAGGTTGGCTTCGCGTGCTAACCGCAGAAATTCCTCGCCGTTGATCCGTTCCCCTTGCTCAATTTTTTGGTAAATTACCTGCATGCCGATCAGAAAGTTGCAAGGACATTGTAGAGGGTGTCGCGCTGCACCGGTTGCCGACCGGCCTCCTGGATCAGCCGGATC
>CAIMMA010000491.1 GCA_903842475.1 uncultured bacterium | reverse complement strand
GCTGCTTTGACGGCACCCGGGCAGGGGGCGGGCAATTCGGACCAAGGGAAGCCACCGGCATGCGGATCATCGACTGCGGCCTGATGGCCTATTGCGACGCCTTGGCCCTCCAGGAACGGCTGGTCGCCGGGATTGCCGCCGGCAGTGAAGACGAGGTCTTGCTGCTGCTGGAACATCCCCCGATCTACACCATCGGCCGGGGAGGCACCCTTGCCAATGTCCTTGATCCGGCCATCAGGGTTGAACGGGTCAACCGCGGCGGCGAGGTCACCTGGCACGGTCCAGGCCAGGTGGTGGGGTACCCGCTGATCAACCTGGGCCGGCGAGGCCGCGACCTCCACCGCTGGCTGCGATTTCTCGAGGAATGGGTGGTGGGTTCCCTGGCCGCCTTCGGAGTCAGCGGGCACTGCCAACCAGGCAGCACCGGGGTTTGGACCGCGGGGGGCAAGATTGCCAGTATCGGTATCGGGGTTCGCCGCTGGGTCACCATGCACGGTTTTGGCCTGAATGTGCACCCCGACCTGCAGGCCTTCGATCGCATCAATCCCTGCGGGATGGCGGGTTGCCCGATGACTTCAATGGCCCTGGAACTTGGGTTTTCGCCCTCGTTGTCTGCGGTCAGCAGGCAATTGCACCAGGATTTCGCATCTCTTGTGGCAGAGCGACTGCCGATTTCGTCCGGCCCGGCCGATGCTTCCTGGTAAGCCCCGGGCCAGAATCCGGCAGGAAGCGCCGCCAGACAGTTCAGAGCTCAGGTCACCACCTCAGCGTAAGGGAAGGGGTCACGATGAAACGGAAAGCCATTCTTCTTGTCGATGATGAACAACTCATTATCGATAGCCTGGCCAGGGAATTGTCCTGTGAGGGGCTCGATCTCGACATAACCCGGGCGACCAGCGGTACCGAGGCCATCTCGCTGCTCAACAACGGCAGTTTCGACCTGGTGGTGACCGACCTGCAGATGCCGGGAATGGACGGCTTTCAGGTCCTGAAGGCGGCCAAGCGGAAGGATGCCCTGACCATGGTCATCATTCTCACCGGGTATGCGGACCTGGAAGCGGCCATTGACGCCCTGCGCCTCGGAGCCGACGATTTCCTCCAGAAGCCCTGCGATACCGATGAATTGCTCTATCGGATCTCCAATTGTTTCGTCAAACAGGCGATGCAGAAAAAAATCGCCCTGTACGAAAATATTCTGCCGGTCTGCAGTTACTGCCACAAAATACGGGACGATCGACAAACAAAGACTGGCGAAGGGCCCTGGTACAGCCTGGAAGAATATTTCAGCCGGGTGCAGGGGATCAATTTTTCCCATGGCTGCTGCCCGGCTTGTTTTGCCAAGGAGATGGGCTCGTACATCCAGGACAAGGGCTGGTGAACTGAAGATGCCCCGCGTCCTCTTGCAAAGAAGAACCGGTTTGAGGCAGTTACCATAGACGCCCTGTGATGGGGAAAACCCGGTCGGCGGGCGACTGTCGGCCACACCTTGTATCCTTAAGGAGGGAAACAGATGACTACTATTCAACAGATTGCAATTCCGGTGGATTTCCATCAGCATACCGACGAACTGGCGGCCTTTGCCCTCGGCATTGCCGGTAAACTCGGCGCCAGACCGACCTTTATCCATGTGGTGGAAAATATCGCCACAGTGGCCAGTTACTCCGACCTTTACCCCGCCACCTTCCTGGAAATCGATGAAGAAATCCATGGGTATGCAAAGAAGATGATGGCGGCGCTGCTTGAAAAAAACAAGCCCGCCTGCCCTGACTGCGAGGGTCTGGTCCTCAGGGGCGATGTGGCGGACGGCATTGTCGAATATGCTGCAAAACAAGCGGTCGACCTGATCATCATGGGGACCCATGGCGCCAAGGGGATTGAAAAAATCCTGCTGGGCAGCGTGGCGGAAAGGGTGCTGAAACGAGCCTCCTGCCCGATCCTGCTCTTCAACCCGTACAAGGGGGAAAGAGGCTACCAGATCAGCTCGCCGATCAACGCAAGCGTTCAACCCGTATAGATGCCGCCACCGGCAGGTCCGGCAATCCCCCTGAGGCAAGAGTCGCCGGGCCCAACGGCCTTGCACCCGACCGCCCCGGCGGCTCTGATCCCGGTTGTTTATCGCTCCAGGATATAGATATCTTTTATATCCATAAAATCATTATTATTCTCCCATTGAATTTACGCGCAATCGGTCCATAATACATCTATGTAGGTCAATATTTTTTCCTGATCGTTGCCGAGATCAGCCCAAAAACAACCCAAGGAGGATGCCTTGATGAACATGAATACGATCAGAGCCATGGCTAAAAGAATGAGCATAGATCCGGGATCAATGAGCAAACTGGAACTGGTGCGGTATATCCAGGAAAAAGAGGGGAACATTCCCTGCTTCAAGACGGACCAACCGGCATGCGATCAACTTGATTGCTGCTGGCGCAGTGACTGCAAACCCGGCGAGATGATCGCCATGTCCTAGCGGTCACGGCTGGCCGCTCCGCCCCGAAGAACCATACGACCAGGAGGTATTTCCATGAACGACAAGAAAAAAGAGGAAAAAAGCCAGGAAATGCAAAAAATGCCGCCCCGGGACGTACCCTCTCCCTTCGAACGTTTTGATCTCTGGTCGGATTCCGGATTTTTCAAAGAGATGGATCGTTTCTTCGAGGAGTATCTTCCGCACCGCTGGTGGCGCCAATTCCACCCTGGTGCCCCGGTCGCCATGGGCGGTCAGCATATGAGGCCATTTGCGGGAAAAACCCCCAGTGTCGACATCATCGACCGGGATGGCGATTTCCTGATCAAAGCGGAGTTGCCCGGCGTCGACAAGAAAGATATCAGCATCTCCATCGCCAACAATGCGCTGACCCTTGAGGCGAGCATGGGCAAGGAGGAAAAAGAGGAAAAAGAAGCCTATTACCGGCAGGAAATCTGTCGCGGCTCCTACCGGCGAACGATTCCATTGCCGGCGGCAGTCAAGGAAAATGAAGCCAAGGCTACCTTCAAAAACGGTATCCTGGAGTTGACCCTCCCGAAAATGGAAAAGACCAAACGAGCCACCATTAAAGTGGAATAGCCGGAACGGCCGAACCAGCAACAACTCGATCCATCGCAAAGCAAAGGACCTCCGCCTTCCTCTCCGGAAACGTCTTGTTGGTTGCGCGGGCGGGGGGCCGCGGTCTGCTTGTCCGGAAACGGGCAGGCAGATCGTTTCAGCGCGGCCGCGCCGTACCACCAACCCTGGCGGACGACTTCGCCGACAACAACCAATTACTTAAGGGGTGCAATGGCCGACCAAAGTTACCGAGACGAACAGGCAGCCGAATTACGCCTTTTGGCGGAAGCCAAGGTCCGGAAAGAAATGGGGCTATCGAAGTATACCTTCGACGATCAGGTGCCTGAAGATATCCGGCTGGCGCTGCACGAACTGTACGTCCACCAGGTCGAGCTGGAGACGCAGAACGAGGAGTTGCGTCGCGCCCAGGCTGCCCTGGACTTTACGCGGGCACGCTATTTCGACCTCTACGACATGGCCCCGGTCGGCTACTGCACCCTCTCCGACAACGGATTGATTGTCGAGGCCAACCTCACCGCCGCCAACCTGTTGGAGGTCGACCGGGGCTCGATGATCAACCAGCCCTTTTCCCGCTACATTTACCCGGAAGACCAGGACACCTACTACCGGCACCGGCAAGAGGACCATGCCATCGACACAACGCATGAATGCGAGTTGCGGCTGGTGCGCCGGGACGGCACCGTATTCTGGGCGCATCTGGCGGGATCGGCGGTGCTGAGCGGCGGCGCGCCTGAATGCCGCTTGATGATCAGCGACATCACCAAGCGCAAGCACACCGACGAGGCGCTCGAACGGAGCGAGCGGCATGCGCAGAAAACCAAAAAACTCCTTAAGCTGGTGCTGGACACCATTCCAGTCCGCCTGTTCTGGAAGGATTGCAACTCGGTCTACCTGGGCTGCAACACCTTATTTGCCCAGGATGCGGGCTTCCTGATTCCCGAGGAAATCATCGGCCTTGACGATACCCGCATGGCCTGGAACGAGCAGGCAGCCCTGTACCGCCGGGACGACCAGGAGGTCATGCAGTCGGGACAGCCCAAATTGCATTATGAAGAAAT
>CAIMMA010000490.1 GCA_903842475.1 uncultured bacterium | reverse complement strand
CCCGCGACCTTTTTGCTGACAAACGTTTTTCTCATCAACTCGTGATCAGATGCTCATCTGGGCGCGGTTCATTCCTTGAAGGGGATTGACTCATCCGGTCAAGCGGATTAATACAACAAGCATTATCGCGTGAAATGCTTCCCGTCCGGATTTTTCCCTGAACACTCTGCACCAAAGGATGAGTCATGAGCCAGCAGCCCAAACAACTCGGTTTTCTTGATCGGTTTCTCACTCTATGGATCTTCCTTGCCATGTTCGCCGGGGTCCTACTCGGCTATACCATCCCCGGCGTGCAGGGCGTGATTAATGCCTTCCAGGTGGGTACCACCAACATCCCCATTGCCATTGGTCTGATCATGATGATGTATCCGCCCCTGGCCAAGGTCAAATACGAGCAGTTGGGGCAGGTATTTCGCAACTTCAAGGTGCTGACCCTTTCCCTGGTCCAGAACTGGGTGATCGGCCCGGTATTGATGTTTCTGCTGGCGATTACCTTTCTCTCCGGGCAGCAGCACTACATGGTTGGACTCATCCTCATTGGCCTGGCCCGCTGCATTGCCATGGTCATTGTCTGGAATGATCTGGCCGACGGCGACACCGAGTACTGCGCGGGCCTGGTGGCCTTCAATTCGATCTTCCAGGTGCTGTTTTTCTCCCTCTACGCCTGGATCTTCATCACCGTCATTCCTGGCTGGTTCGGTATGACCGGAGCGGTGGTCGATGTCTCTATCAGCGAGATCGCCTGGTCGGTGTTCATCTACCTGGGCATCCCCTTTATTGCCGGCATGCTCAGCCGGTTGATCGGCATCAAGCTGAAGGGCAAGGACTGGTATGAAACGGTGTTCATCCCCCGGATCAGTCCGCTGACCCTTATTTTTCTGCTTTTCACCATCCTGGTGATGTTCTCGCTCAAGGGTGAGTACATCGTCCAACTGCCCTTTGATGTCCTGCGGATCGCCCTGCCCCTGACCATCTACTTCCTGGTGATGTTCGCGGTCTCCTTCTATCTCTCCATGCGAGCCGGGGCGACCTACGAGCAGACCGTCACGTTGAGTTTCACCGCCGCCTCCAACAACTTTGAGTTGGCCATTGCGGTGGCCATCGCCGTGTTCGGCATCAACTCCGGCGAGGCCTTTGCCGCGGTCATTGGCCCTCTGGTCGAGGTGCCGGTGCTGATCGGGTTGGTCAATGTGGCTCTGCGGCTGAAAAACAGGTATTTTCCCTTTGAACAGCGGACCCTGGCCGGAGTCTGCCATATCCGGACCAAACCGGAAAGATGAACAGGCTCCATGTCCTTTTCGTCCGTGAACACAATTCGGCTCGCAGCCAGAGGGCTGAGGCCTTTCGCAAGGACCCGGGTGACAAGGATTTGGCGGTCGAAAGCTGCGGCCTCCCAATCCCCTCCGACCTGAAGGGTGATCGGAAGATCCAACCGGCCGGGATCAGATTAAGGGGTTGAGGGAGTACTTGACGCTGAATATCATGCCCAGGGGGTCAAATATTTCATGAGCACAGTCAAACAATCAGACAAGACAAGAAAAACGACCATCCTTTTCCTCTGCACCGGCAACTCCTGCCGCAGCCAGATGGCGGAAGGGTGGGCGAGGTATCTGCGTGGTGACGCGGTCGAGGCATATTCCGCAGGAATCGAAAGGCATGGACTCAATCCCACTGCGGTTCGGGTCATGGCTGAGGCAGGGGTGGATATCAGCAGCCAGAAATCCAAGCTGGTGGCGGAACTGCCGATTGCGACCTTTGATTACGTCATCACTCTCTGCGATCATGCCTTCGAGACCTGCCCCTATTTTCCGGGACGAACGCTCCATCGGGGCTTCCCCGACCCACCGCTGTTAGCAAAGGCCGCCACCACCGAGAAGGCAATCCTGCAGGCATACCGGTCGGTGCGTGATCAAATCCGGGCCTTTATCGAATCCCTCCCCGAAAGCCTGCCTTGATGCAAAAGCCCCAGAATTTCCAAAAATGAAGGAAGTTATTTTTTAAGGGCATTGATAAAATCCTTTGCTTTATCACCCCTGAGATATTCAGCAAGACCAACAGCGCCGTCCACTAAATATTTGGATCGATACCCTTTCAGGGTCAGATAGGTTCGTGCAATTTCGGCCCGGTCATAATGGGGACAAATTGTAACGATGATTTTGGTATTATCGAGTTCGCCCAGCCTTGCCGGGAGTTCGTTCAGCGGGATGTTCTTGATGAAGCCGAAGCTGTACGCCTGATATTCCTCCGGGAACCGGATGTCGATAATCTGAATGGCTCCCTGCTTGTACAGCTCAAGCATTTCAGGGATTTCAATTTTCATGTTTTTGCGTTCCTTATAATCAAACGCCTTCAAATACTCGTCAAAGGAAACACTCTTTAGATCCTGTGCATACAGGGTGGAAACCAGCAAAAGTGTTACAAAAGACATTACAATCATTACAAGTTTCTTCATAAATTTTCCTCATTAAACTTTTTGGCTATTTCGGTTTGGTGGTTCAATAGGCAACCGTTCTATTTATGATGCCGAGCACTCCGTATCTTGAGCGTGACCATCTTTGTGCAGCACTTCCTGAATAGCGACATGCCTACCCGGCCAACAGCTTCCTTCCCCGTTGGTGTTTTCGGTATGACAGCGTCCGCTGATAGCACTTCGTTCAATTTGAAGGGTTGTGTGGTGAATGTCGAAATGATGCTCCAGGTATTCGGCGGTCTCGTGCAGCAATGCATCACTGCCGCCAGATTGCATAACCAGATGGGCGGTAAGGACATTTTCCGTGGTACTGGCTGCCCAGATGTGGAGATCGTGGACGCAGTGTACCCCAGTAAGTTCGGTGAGATAGTCTAAAACTGCCGTCGCATCGATCTGCGCAGGAACCCCGGCCATGGTGAGATGAAGCGAGTCCTTCAACAATCCCCAGCCGGCAAAAAGTATGCAGAGGGCGATTACAATTGAAATCACCGGATCGAGAATATTCCAGCCCGTGGCGGTTATGATCAATCCCGAAACGACTACCCCAGCGGAGACAACCGCATCAGCGGCCATGTGCAGAAAAGCGCCCTTGATATTGAGATCGTTTTTTCGTCCCGCCATGAATAACAAGGCGGTTACGGTATTAATGATCACGCCGATGGCGGCAACCACGGTAATGGTCATGCCATGGACCGGTACGGGGGATCGCAATCGCCCGACCGCTTCCCAGATAATCACCCCGATTGCCAGATAAAGAAACAGGGCGCTGCCCAGAGAGACCAGAATAGTCCCTTTTTTGAAACCAAAGGTATGCGTGGCCGTTGCCGAGCGTTTCGCCACTGCGATGGCAGCCCAAGCGATGAGCAGGGTCATGACGTCGCTGAGGTTATGACCCGCGTCGGCCACCAGGGCCAATGAATCGCTAAGCAAACCGTAAACAAATTCCACGCCGACGAACGCGGAATTCAAAACGATGCCGATGGCGAAGGCGCGATTAACATTGCCGGGTGCGTGGCAATGACCATGGTTGTGACTCTGACGATTGTGCGCCAAGGGAACCTCCGGAAGGTCAAATCGAATATCAGATGCTATTAAGCAGTGGTTGTCCGATAAAATAGAGGCCGAGCCCGCCGATACAGATACCCGCCAAGCGACGGAAAAGATAACTTCCCTGCCGCCAGGCGCTGTTGTCCAGAATTCGCTTGACCAAGGCGGTGGAACTTCCGGCTATGGCAATGGGAATGCAATGGCCTAGTCCGAAAAGAATGATGAAGAGCAGACCGGTCGCTACCTTTTGCTGGATAGTGATAATGGCGAGAATAGGGGCGATAAAACCAAAGGTGCAGGAACCGGAGAGGATGCCATAGGCTAAACCGAGAATCAAAGCCCCGGCCAGACCCTTCACCTGGATCCTGGCGAGGAGTCCGTTTGCCAGTGAGCATGAGGCCACACCAAGAATATCGAGTGCTACCCAGACCAGAATGGCGCCCACAACCATACGCATATACGGTCCGACATCTCCGAACATGCGCCCAAGCAAGGAACAGGCAATGCCGATGGCGGCAATGGTGGTGAAGAGGCCAAGCGTAAACAACACTGCATACAAAACCGCCCGCCGTCCCTCAATAATCTGATTCTGTCCAGCGACATAGCTGACCATGAGAGGAATGGAAGCCAAATGGCAAGGACTGAAAAGCACGCTGACCATTCCCCAAAGAAAACAGCCAAGACCTCCCAGAAGAAAGCCTTGGCTCATCCAGGAATTGATGGTGAGGAAAAGTTGATCCACGGCTTATTGGACCCCCAGCTTCGTCAACATGGCGACAATGGACTGTTTATCCAGAAAGCCTTCATGTCGGGTGACTTCCTGGCCCCGGGCATCATAAAAAATTTGTGTGGGTATGGCACGGATGGCAAACTGCGGCCCGGCCTCCGGCCTTTCCCAAACATCGATAAAGATGACTGCAGCCCGTGCCTCATATTCCTTCTGTAATTCTTGGAGGATCGGTGCCATCATCTTGCAGGGGATGCATTTCTTTGCCCCCAGGTCCACCATTGTCACCATTCCCGGCACGGGGATCTGCGGTAGTTGGTCTGCGTGGGCCAAGAAATTGACCGACTGCACGTAACCGGTAGCAACTGCGAAAAAAACCACAGCGATTATGCTCTTGAAAATTAGCTTATGCACACAAAACTCCCTTTGTTTAGAGATAAATTTTCGCCTTGCTCGCCAGTGTCGGGCAAGTTGTGGAAGCGGATTATGAAGAAAAAGAGATTGACGAAAACTTAGCAATATTTATATATAGCGATATATAAAACTTTATCACGAT
>CAIMMA010000489.1 GCA_903842475.1 uncultured bacterium | reverse complement strand
TCGTCCCTGGGACCATAAATAAGCAGGGTTTCGGCCTGACCGAGATGGAGATCCACCTCCATACCGGTGGCACTGGCCACCGCCACCCGAGGGCGCTCGGCACTGGGCGTGGGCAATCCGGGCTGCATCGTCGGCCCGGATTGGGAGCCGCAGCCGCAACCGCAGGCGCAGCCTTTGGCGGCGCATCCGCAGGCTTCCGCCGCCACCTGCCGGGTCCGGGTAACCAGGTATCGGCTGGTGAGCTTAGCGATCTCATGCATATGTACCCGGGTGGACGAGGGCGGGACATCGACCTGCTGCGGCGACGCGGTAAACGGCAGCAGCTCCATTTCTTTGGCCCCCAGTTTCGCCATGGCTTCGGCGATGGTCACCGCCTGATGGGCATTCACTCCCGGATACACCGTGGTGCGAAGAACCACGCTCACCCCGGCATCGGCCATGGCCCGCACGGTTGCCGGCTGTTCCTCCAGCAGTTGGGCCACCGCCTTGGGCAGCACCACATTTTTTTTCCCTGGACGAATCCAGGCATAGAGTTTTTCAGCGGTTACCGCCTCCAGGGTATCAACCAGCAGATACATCCGGTCGAGTCCGGCGGCCGCCAGGTCGGCGGCAATCGCTGCCCCTCCCATGCCCAGCGTGGTCAGGCTGAGCTGCAGCTTTGGGTACCTGGAGCGCAGCAGCGCAATAATTTCCAAGGTGGCGGAAACGGAGGCCAGAGGGTCGCCGGGGCCGCCGAGTTCAACCCCGACCAGCCCTTCGTGCCGCTCCACCTCCATCAAGGCCTCAGCCGCCGTTATGGCCTGCCCGCTTTTGACTGCCGGGGAAAATCGCAGTCCGTAAACCGCCTGCGGGGCAACCGGCAATATCAGCAGGTTGGCGGTGCCGTCATTTTCCTGGACGGCAAATCGAGGTGCACTGGAGAGAGGGATAACAGTCATAACAATCCGCCCAATTGGTAAAAGGAACAAAAGGCCCGGCGAGGGACCAAGGAGAGGACCAAGGAGTGCCCCCCGCCGGACCTGGAAAAATTACAGCACCAGCTCAAACTTCTCTTCCGGGTCGTCCCGGTCTTTGCGATCCAGCAAACAGTTGAGGATTTTCTCCAGCATTCGCAGGCCGCCCTTGTAGCCGACGGTCGGGAAATACTGATGCCCCTGGCGATCCAGGATCGGAAAGCCCCAGCGGATGAAAGGAATGTCCTCGTCGCGGGCAATATACTTGCCGTAGGTGTTGCCGATGAGCAGATCCACCGGCTCGTTCTTGATCCACTGATGGAGCAGGAACATGTCTCCCTTGGCCCGGACATTGACTTCAAACGGCATGTCCGCAGTCAGTTCCTTGATCCGCTTTTCAAACCGCTTGCCCGGCGTGCCGGTGACGATATGGACCGGGCACATGTCGATGGAGACCAGGAACTCGGTCATGGCGATCAATTGATCCGGGTCACCGTAAATGGCCACCTTCTTGTGGTAAAAGTACTGGTGCATATCGGAAATGAGATCC
>CAIMMA010000488.1 GCA_903842475.1 uncultured bacterium | reverse complement strand
GACGATGCCATGCACCACGGACAGCCCCAAGCCCGTTCCTTTGACCTCGGGTTTGGTGGTGAAGAAGGGCTCGAAAATGTGTTCCATGTCTTCTGGTTTGATGCCCACGCCGTTGTCCTTGATTGCCAGGACAACATATTCGCCCTCCTGGCGGGTGGTGAGGGCAATCTCGCATCCCTGCGGCGGACAGGCATCCATGGCGTTGTTGAGGAGATTGAGGAGCACCTGCTTGATCTGATCGGGAACGGCGAGGATCTGGGGCAGGTGTTCGCCATGCTCCACAGTGAGCGCGATTCTCTTGGTTTTAAAATCGTAGGTGTTGAGGAGCAGCACCGAATCGACAGCCTCCGACAAATGCATCAGGGACTTTTTACCGGGAGAAGGGCGGTTGAAATCGCGCAGCACGGCGATCAGTTTTTTTATCCGGAGGCTTTCATTGATAGCCGCCTGCAGCAGCTGGCTGTCCTCTATGTCCATGGTGGCTCGTTTTTGCAAACCTTTGAGGATCATGAGAATGCCTTGCAGCGGGCTGTTGAATTCATGGGCCACGGATGCGGCGAGTTTGCCGATGGCCGAGAGCTTTTCGACGTGGAGAAATTGTTTCTGCTGCTCCTGCAGTTCCAGGGTGCGTTGCTCCACTTTGCGTTCCAAGGCCTCGTTAACCGCCAGCAGCTGCGATGCAATCTCCTTGCGCCAGGTTACGTCCTGGGCGAAGCCGTCGATCACCGGGCCATCCTGCCCCGGGGTGTTGCCGGCGGCGGTGAGGCGGGCATTCATCAATATCCAGATCTGCTCGCCGTTTTTCTTTCGACCCTGGTATTCAAAATTGCGCACTTCGCCTTGGGTCCGTAGCAGGCCGATAAATTTTTCGCGCTCGCCGGGGTCCATATACAGCTGGCGCCCCAGGTCGGTAAAGGTGAGGAGGGCCTCTTCGGGATCGGCGCAACCCAGCATGGTGGCCATTTCCGTGTTGACCAGCAGGCTTTTGCCGTCCATGGTGGTGCGGAAAATGCCCAGCGGCGCATCTTCAACCAGGCGGCGATACTTGGCCTCGCTCTCCGCCAGGGCCATCCGGCTCTGCTTCAACTGCTGGTCAATGGCATGGCGATGCAGACTGATGGCCAGGGTCGCCGCCAGTTCCCGTTCGGGGACGGGTTTGATCAGATAGCCGTAGGGGGCGGTGAACTTGGCCTGTTCGAGCAGAGGCTCTTGGGAAAATCCGGTGAGAAAGATGATGGGCACATCGGATCTGCTGGTGATGATCGCGGCGGTCTCGATGCCGTTCAAGGCACCGGCCAGCTCGATGTCCATGAGCACCAGATCGGCCGGCTGTTCTTCGAGCAGGGCCAGGGCCTCCTCACCGGTGATCACCGGGCCGAGGACGCCGTAGCCAAGTTCCCTGATAACGGCCACGAGGTTGGCGGCCAGAATGCCATCGTCTTCGACAATCAACAGATTTGTGGTCATCGCTTGCCTCGTTGTTCGCTGAAGGAGAGGGAGAAGCAGAGTCCGTCGTTCTGGTCAATGATATACGAGCCGCCAACCTGGTGGCCGTGATCAGTGAACTTGGCTACGGCGTCCTCGGCCCGGTGATCACCGGTGAGGAGGCCCTGGCCCTGCTCGAAGAACAGCCGGCCGATCTGGTGCTCATGGACATCGAG
>CAIMMA010000487.1 GCA_903842475.1 uncultured bacterium | reverse complement strand
GTCATCGCCATAGCGCCAGAATCCGCCGTCCACCGCATCCAGGAAACGGGCCGAGCCTCCAACCATACTGATCGGCATCCCTCCCCCGACCGCCTTGCCGTAGGTGGCGATGTCGGCACGTATGCCGAAGAGAGCCTGAGCGCCACCGGGATGGGTGCGGAAACCGGTGATCATCTCGTCGAATATGAGAGCGGCTCCGCTCCGGTCGGCAATGGAGCGGAGCTCCCGCAAAAATTCCACCGGTTGAAAACCAGGTCTGCGACTCTGCACCGGTTCCACCAGTATGGCCGCCAGTTCTCCTGATATTCGACGAATGGCAGAAAGGGATTCCTGGGTTCCGTAGGGAAGGACGGTTACAGAGCCGACAGCTCCGCAGGTAACCCCCGGCGTGGTGGGAAAGACCCGGCCGGTGTCGTCGGCAAAGGCCAGCACACCGTCGGTGGTGCCGTGATAGGACCCGGCAAAGAGCACGATACGGTCACGGCCGGTCACGGTGCGGGCGATACGGAGCGCCATCATCACGGCATCGGAGCCTGTATTGCAGAAGGCGACCCGCTCCATGCCGGTCAGGCGGCAGAATATTTCGGCGGTTTCCCCCGCTTCCGGAATCTGGGTGGCAAGCTCTATGCCGCGGCTGAGCCTTTCCTGAATGGCCTCGTTGACAAAAGAGGGGGAATGGCCGAAAAAGGCGACGCCAAAACCCATGGCAAGGTCGAGATACTCGTTGCCGTCAATATCGGTGAATCGCGCGCCGGAGGAGGAGGCAGAAGCGATCGGGTAGACCAGATCCTTGAGACAACCGCGGTAGGCAAGTGTATTGATCCAGTCCGACTGGTGTCTGCGATGACGCTGGGCAAGCTCCTTCGAGCGAGCGGTGCGGGAGGTGTGGCGGGCGATCAGCCCGGCGACAAAGAGCCGTTGTTGCTCGGTCAGACGTCCGGTTTCGTCCTCAAGGATGGTGGACCGAAAATTGATCTTCCTCCGATCAGACGGCGGCCGCTCGCCACCCTGGCGGAGTATGTCCAGTTGTTGCTGCATCAGGACGCGTATCTGTTCAGGCTGGGTTGAGAAGAACTGCTCAACCCAGGCATCACCGGTTCCGAGCAGGGGGGGGAGGTGACCCGACGGCTTCGCCGGAGCGGCAACGACCCGTGAGCTCACAAAAGCGGCAAGTAGGTTCAGGCTGTTGGCATCCTCAATCAGGTTGGAGAGTTCCAGAGTGACACCGTAGTCACGCTTCACGGCGTCCCTGAGTTGGATCAGCATCAGGGAATCCAGCCCCAGCTCAAACAGGTTTGCATTCAGGTCAAGCTCTGCCGCATCCATGCCTGAAACCGTTTTCACTATCCGCAGTATAGCGTTCAATATACCCCCCGTACCGGCAGCAGGCGCGTCTCCTGGAGCGGCAACGACGGAATGGCCCCGATTGAGAGCCATTGGATCGATCCAGTGTGCTTTTCGCAAAAAAGAGTGCGGAGTGTAGCAAGAGATTGGAAGTACAAAGTCCTCCTTCCGGCGGTACTCCTGGACAATCAGATGGGCATTGGCGCCACTGAAGCCGAAGGAGCTGACGCCCACGACTCGTGGACGTCCAGTATCCGGAAATGGCCGCAGCTCCTGCAGAACCCGCACCGGTATGCTGTCCCAGGGGATATGGCTGTTGAGCTGCCGCGCATGCAGGGTTGGGGGGAGCTCGCCACGGTTCACCATCAGAATCGCCTTGATTGCACCGGCAACGCCGGCGGCAACTTCCAGATGTCCGATATTGCCCTTTACCGAGCCGATCGGGAGTTCGGTTTTAGAGCCGAACACTGCTGCCAGCGAACGCACCTCGATCGGATCCCCCAGAGGGGTGCCGGTGCCGTGGGCCTCTATAGCGTCGATCTCATCCGTGGTCATACCGGCCTGCAACAGGGCCTGCCGAATCACCTCCTGTTGGGAAATGGCGTTGGGAGCGGTTAGTCCGTTGCTCTGGCCGTTATGGTTCATCGCACCTCCCCGCAGCAGCGCAATGATCGGATCCCCTGAGAGTTCCGCATCCTCCAAACGTTTCAGGTAAAGCATGCCGCAACCTTCACCCCGCACGTAGCCGTTTGCATGATCGCCAAAAGCGCGGCAGACACCGTCGGGAGAGAGGGCATTCATTCTGGAGAGGGCCACAAAGGAACCGGGGGTCAGCATCAGGTTTACGCCACCGGCCAGTGCAGCGTCGCATTCAAGGGTCAAAAGGCTCTTCATCGCCAGGAGAATTGCGATCAAAGAAGAGGAGCAGGCGGTGTCCAAGGAAAGGGTGGGGCCATGCAGGTCAAGCAGGTAGGATATCCGGCCCGAG
>CAIMMA010000486.1 GCA_903842475.1 uncultured bacterium | reverse complement strand
GCCGATTCTCGACATGAGCGACTCGGCGGACCGGACCGACCCGGCCCTGGATTACCTGATCCCCGGCAACTCCAATCAGACCTACGACATGAACGTGCTCATCCTCAGCATCCTGGACGGCGCCGAGTTCATGGAGGTGCACGGCGGCTTTGCCCGCAACATCATCTGCGGTTTCGGCCGGTTGGGCGGTCAGACCGTGGGGCTGGTGGCCAATCAGCCGGCGGTGCTCGCGGGCGTGCTCGATAACGATGCCTCGATCAAGGCGGGCCGCTTTGTGCGGTTCTGCGACTCCTTCAATATCCCGCTGATCACCCTGGTGGATGTCCCCGGTTTCATGCCCGGTCCCGACCAGGAGCACGGCGGCATCATCCGTCACGGGGCGAAACTGCTCTATGCCTTCACCGAGGCCACGGTACCGCGAATCTCGGTGATCGTCCGCAAGGCCTACGGCGGCGCCTACCTGGTAATGAACTCCAAGCACATCCACTGCGACGTCAATTATGCCTGGCCGACCGCCGAGATCGCGGTGATGGGCCCCAAAGGGGCAGCCGAGGTCATTCACCGCAAGGAGATCTATGCGGCCGCCGATCCGGAAGCGGTGTTGAGCGAAAAGATGGAGGAATACCGCCGCACCTTTGCCAACCCGTTCATCGCGGCCCAGCGGGGCTATATCGACGACGTCATCTTCCCTCGAGATACCCGCTCGCATCTCATCCGCACCCTGCAGATGCTGGACAGCAAGCGAACCAAGGGCCCTGATCGCAAACACGGAAATATCCCCCTGTGAGGTTATGCAATGTTTACTAAAATTCTGATCGCCAATCGCGGCGAAATAGCCATCCGGATCATCCGTACCTGCAACCGGATGGGCATAGGCACGGTGGCGGTCTACTCCGATGCGGACAGCCGGAGCCTGCACCGTCACCTGGCGGACGAGGCGGTGCATATCGGCGAGTCGCAGTCGCAGAAATCCTATCTCAACATCGACAAGATCATTGCCGCGGCGGTGGCCACCGGAGCTCAGGCGGTGCATCCGGGGTATGGTTTTTTGTCGGAGAATGCCCGGTTCGCCCAGGCGGTCGAAGCAGCCGGGATGGTGTTCATCGGCCCGCCGGTGGATGCGGTCAATATCATGGGCGACAAGATCACCTCCAAGGAACTGGCGAAGAATGCCGGGGTTCCGGTGATTCCCGGCCATATCGAGGCGATCGCCGATGAGGCCGAGGCCCTGGTGGTGGCGGAGAGCGTCGGCTACCCGGTGCTGCTCAAGCCCGCGGCCGGCGGCGGCGGCAAGGGCATGCGGATCGTGCACAAGCCCGAGGAGATGAAGGCGGCGCTGGCGGCCAGCCGTCAGGAGACCCAGAAGGCCTTCAACGACACCCGTATCTTTGTCGAGCGCTATATCGAACAGCCCCGGCATATCGAGATTCAGATTTTGGCGGACAGCCATGGCCATGTGGTGCATCTGGGCGAGCGCGAATGCTCGATCCAGCGGCGCTACCAGAAGGTGATCGAGGAGTCGCCGTCACCGGCGGTTTCTCCCGAACTGCGGCAGCGGATGGGCCAGGCGGCTTGCGATCTGGCGCGGACCGCTAAGTACGTCAATGCGGGCACGGTTGAGTTTGTGATGGACAGCCGGCACGATTTTTATTTTCTGGAGATGAACACCCGGCTGCAGGTGGAGCACCCGGTCACCGAGAT
>CAIMMA010000485.1 GCA_903842475.1 uncultured bacterium | reverse complement strand
CGTAACAGACTTCATTCAAGGGCTACCATTTGGTTCCTCAAAGAGCTATGCTGTTCCCTTTGTCACCTGGGGAGGAGGAGTAACCAGTGGCCTTGCTCTCTTAGAGATGGCTGGGCAACTCCAAGAGAAGAACTACATACCTCTGGCGGCTGCGAAGGTTCTGGCAGTACATTCTTCCATGTGGTGCGCCTCTCAACCATTGGCATCGGGACATCCGGACAAAGAAGATTTGACGCAGATTAATCTGCTGGTGGACGAAGTGATCCGTACCCTGAAAATGGAAGATGTGGTGCCGCTGGACATGAAGGTTCTCGACTACCTCTCTGTGGCTTTGCGGGCTGATGCTGTCAGTAAAAGTTTGAAGGCAGTGAAGGCGGCAATGCCACCCCTCGCTGTAAACGAGCAACGTTGCTTGCAATGCGGCGAGTGTGCCGAGATATGCCCAGTGGCCGCGATCATCCTTTCTCCCTTTCCGACAATTGCCGATAATTGCGTGTTGTGTTTGCAGTGTGTCCGCTCCTGCCCACAAGAAGCCTTTATATTTAACGGAGACATGGTCGCCACACGGATCGCCGCCATGGCCGACCACAGTGATGAAGAGAAGGTGACAAAGATTTTCTTCTAAAGAGAATTAGCACCTTCCCTGCGAGAGTGACGCCACTAAATGACTCAATATGAGCAGAAAGCAACTACAGAAACAAAACATGATCGAGATGAAGGCGTTGTTTCGCCTGAAGGCGAATGTTGATACACCACAAGTAATTGACGGACCTCTGGGGAAGAGACTGTTTATTCCTGTTACAGGCGGAACATTCAGCGGAGAGCAGTTATCGGGTGTAGTGCAGACGGGAGGATCGGACTTCCAACTTGTCCGCCAAGACGGGGTGGCAGAACTGGATGTTCGCGTCACCCTAAGAACGGATGACGGTATCACCATTCAGTTGAAAGGCCACGGACTACGGCACACAACGCCGGAGGTGTTTGCGCGCATCATGTCAGGGGACGAAGTCGATGCCTCGGAATACTATTTCCGTGAGGCGCTGTTTTTTGAGGCACCTGCCGGTAAGTATGAATGGTTGAATCGAATCATAGCGATAGCCAAAGGAGGCAGGATGAAATCCGAAGTCTTCATTGATGCCTATGAGGTGCTTTAGGAAGAACAAATCGCTGAAGGATTGTTGTTTGACCTTCTCCCCCCTAACGCTCTGGCCGAACTCAGGTTACTTTGCCAGTTGGTTGCTCCATAGGAACCGGCCATCAGGTTCTCAAATCTTCTGTCTCTATCAATTGGAACAATGCTCATGGCTGAACCGGTAATTGTAGAAATCCTTTGTATTGGCAATGAACTGCTGCGGGGAGAAATTCAGGATACCAACACCAACTGGATATGCCGTCTGGTCAACAGCCATGGCGGTCGGGTGGCACGTGCAACCATGCTGCCGGATATCGAGGATGAGATTGCCGCGGCAGTCCGTTCGGCAATTAAGCGACGGGTCAGCGTGTTGTTCACCTCCGGCGGCCTTGGCCCGACCGATGATGATCTCACCTTGTCCGCGGTCGCCAAAGGAGCGGGAGTCACACTGGAATTAGACGTAACCGCTCGGGAGATGGTCAAGGAACGCTATGACGATTTTTCTGCCCAAGGAGTTCTGGACCAAGGGGGGCTGAATCCCTTCCGAGAGAAAATGGCCTGGTTGCCGGCGGGCTCCCATCCCCTTCACAATCCGGTGGGTACTGCCCCCGGTGTCTTGCTGCGGCAAGGAGCAACAACCATCATTTGTCTACCCGGTGTGCCGCCGGAGCTTGAGGCGATCATCACCCATACCCTAGCCAGTTTCATCACCGCAACCTTTGGAAAGGGTGGTTCCTTCCAACGAACCCTGACCGTCCGCTGCAACGATGAATCCATCATGGTTCCTGCTCTCAGTCGGGTGGTTGCTCTCCATCCTCAGGTCTACATCAAGTCGCTGGCCAGGGCATTAGGCGAAATCCCGGAATTGGATATTCTCTTTACCACAACTGGAAAGGAAGAAGGCGAATGCAGGGCGCTAGTCGATGAGGCGGTCAGCGAGCTGCAACAGGGACTGACTGCCCTGGGGATCAATCACTGGGAAAAGATCGGATCCGACTTTCAATGCAAATAATGATTCGTCCTCTATGTTAAACAGCTGGCCTCCCGAATGAGACAAACGGTAATCAAGCAGACTGGTGTTATTGAAGAGACTGTTCGGGGAATTGTGGACCGAGTCACATACCACAACGCTGACAACGGTTTTTCGATCTTACGTGTCTTCCCCTGCAACAATCCACTTCAGCAGGAAACAGTAGTTGTCCACCAGACAAAAGTGTTTGCTGGAGCGACCATGGAGTTTTGCGGTGCATGGACAACGCACCCTCATTATGGTCGGCAATTTATAGCAACTCAAGCCGTTGAGAAGAAACCTGCTACCTCAGCTGCACTCGAAAAGTACCTAGTGTCCTGTCACGCGTCTAATGTTGGATAAAGACGGTTCAGTTTGATTCGTGCATCTTCGGCGGTGAACTGCCAGTTGACAATGGCATTCATCCTGTTTCTTCCCGACTCCCATGCCTTGACCTCGTTGCGCATGACTTCAATTTGGGCGATCCGGCGGTTCAGGCACTGCCCGATAAGCACGTTTAGCTCGATCTCGGCCATGTTCAACCAACTCCCGTGCTTCGGCGTGAACACAAACTCGAAACGATCCCAAAGGGTCTTCGCCTTTTCCGGTGCGAACGCCTCGTAGAACGAGCCCGGGGCATGGGTGTTCAAGTTGTCCATTACTAAGGTGATTTTTTCGGCACCTTTATAATGGGAAGCAATTTTTTCGACAAAAAATGCCCAGTCCACCTTGGTTTTCGTTTCTGTCACCTCGACCATCCGTTTTCCGGCTAATGGTTCATTCGCCATGAAAATATTGCATGTACCACACCGCTTATATTCATAATCATGCCGAGCTGGTCGGCCCAGAGCGGCTGGGACCGGCAACTTCACCTCATCTATCAATTGGCGGGGCGACTCATCCATGCATATCACCGGAAATCGCGCATCGTAAGGTCGTTTGTAGACATCCAGCACCAGTTCCATCTGGGCGACAAAATTGGCGCTGTGGGTTGGCGGGATTACCCAGCCGACTTTCCGCCAAGGTTTGATTTCGTTTTTTTTAATACGCGCCGGACGGTTTCATGAGAAATATTGTCTATATAACCTAACTCCACAACTTTGTCGGCGAGGAGGCGCAACGACCATTGCGCTTGTCCTTCAGGAGGCTCAGAGCAACTGAGCGCAATAAGATGTGCTTCGAAATCACCATCGGCCTTGCGCTCGTACACCCGTTCTTTGTCACGACCGTTGAGCGCAACATTGAGACCATCTTCCACAAATCGTTGTTTAACTCGATGAATCTTCATTGCACTAATTTTCAACACCTTGGCGATTTCCTGTTCACTAAGCGTCCTCGGCTCCGG
>CAIMMA010000484.1 GCA_903842475.1 uncultured bacterium | reverse complement strand
GACAACATCGTTGGCGGTGAGATTATCCGGGGCCTGCGCCAGATCGCTGTGATCTACCAGTGCAACTTTTTTGCCAGCGGCGTCGGTCATGATCTCAGGGGCGGCAAAGCCAAACCGTTTAAGAACGGTCTCGGTTTCGGGATTCAGTTTTCCCTGCATAACGGGGATATAATCTTCCCCTTTGGCTTTCATCAATTCAGCAAAAGCAATTGCTGCGGTTACAGAATCGGTATCCGGACTTTTGTGACCAAAAACATAAACTGACATAGCGTAATACCTCCCAAAACTTGATAAATGACACATCAAATATGTGCGCTTCTCTTCTATCCCAGACCTGACACTGGTCGGAAACAATAAAATTGAAGGACATTATAACGTTCATTTATAAGCGTCAAGCAGAAAAAGGGAAAAGCCTTTGGGGCTGCCGGTTCTTCATCAAAAAACAAAGGGATCGACATCGTCGATCCCTTGGGAAAACACCAATTATGGAGCCGTTGACTTAATCGCGGCTGCCCCCGAAAAACCGCAGCAGCATCAGGAACAGATTGATGAAATCAAGATACAGGGCCAAGGCGCCGATGATCGCTCCCCGCCGGATGGCGGACTCCCCCTGCTGCATGATGCCTTCCTCGCCGATGTTTTTAATTTTTTGCACGTCATAGGCGGTCAGGCCGACAAACACCAAAACACCGATGGCGGAAATCGCCCAATACAAACCGGAGCTTTTCAGGAAGATATTGACGATGGACGCCAGCAAAATCCCCACCAATCCCATGAACATAAACGATCCCATCCCGGAGAGATCCCGTTTGGTCACCAGGCCATAGATGGCCATGGCCCCGAACATGCCCGCGGTCACCAAAAAAGTGGAGGCTATGGAGGCACGGGTATAGGCCAGGAAAATCACGGACAGGGTCAAGCCGTTGAGGAGCGAATAGCCCAGAAACAAACCGGTGGCAGTGGCGGGTTGGATCTTATCAATCCGGGCGGAAAGGAAAAAAACCATTCCCAGTTCGGCCAGCACCAGGATCAGAAAAAGAGGACTGGCAATCAACGTTCTGGCCATCCCGGATTCGGCGGTCAAATAAGCCACCACGCCGGTGACCGCCAGGCCGATGGCCATCCAGTTGAACACCTTGGCCAGAAAGATGGTCGAGGCCTCCTGCCTGGCCTGGGCAACGGTTATACTGCGTGCATCTATCTGCGTTTGCATATCTGCATTCTCCTTGTTGCTGTGTTTGATAGAACCGAGCGGGTTTTCTTTGCTCCCAGATAATTAACCATTTTCCTGAAGTTGGCAATATCCGGACGCCTCCTCGCCGTAAAAATACCGTATCGAGGGGGCTCTTTGCAATCCAAGATGCATCGTCTCAGCAAATGCCGGCCACCCTGTGACCAGCACACGCCCCTGGCGCCGACAACGCTCACGCCCACGACAGGGAATCCGCCCGACTTCGACCAGCGGCAAACAACGTCGATATTACAACCCGTTGAAAACGGGCCAAAACATTAATGTATATTTTAGATACCTATTAAATCTACATTATTTCCCCATTGCATTTCCTTCTGGTTCAGATAGGTTTGAACTTCTTCACAAAAGAACGCTCAGGCTGGCCAGCAGAAGGGAGACCCATGCGCGGCATTGCCATTTTTTCTATACTCTCTAACGCTGCCCGAGGGCAAACGGAACTCCATGCTTGATGTCGCCCTGAACTTCCTCAAGGATGCATTCAACACCCACCTGTTGACCCGGACCGGATCGGACACCGTTAAAATGATCCTGAGCACGCTGGTGGACGAAGCCGGAAAATATGCCTTCAGCAAGGACAGCATCTGTTGCTCGATTCTCAATATCGCCGAGGAACGACATCTGAAAAACCAACTCCCGGACTACACCACCGTGAATGGCCAACATATCGTCCGGGAACCGGAGCTCAAGCTCAACCTCGACCTGCTGTTTGCCGCCCATTTCACCCATTACGATCAAGCGCTCAAATATATCTCCGCGCTCCTCCTCTATTTTCAGGCGCATCCGGTCTTCACCTCCGATCAATATCCCGGCCTCGCCCCCCAGCTGGGCCGTTTAACGGTCGAACTGCTGCCGCTCAACTATGAACAGCTCAATCAGCTCTGGGCCTTTGTCGGTGCCAAACAGCTGCCCTCGGTGGTCTACAGAGTACGGCTGATCGTCCTGCAGGATGCGACCCCAACCGGGTTCCAGCCGCCGCTCACCACCATCAGGACCACGGTGCAGAGCCGATGATCACCTCCTTCCGCCCGCTCTGCACGCTCGCCATGGCCCATGCCTATTATAGTACCCAAGCATGCCGGGATTTTGATTTTCTGGTGCCCGTTGACACCGCCGCCACCCTCCGCAACCGCAGACTGCTAGCCAAGAAGCGGGACGGCGTCCTGCATGTGCTCTTCGAAACCGATACCGAGGGCGCGCCGCTGATCCCTCTGGCGGGCCTGACCCTGCGGTTCGGACTCCAACTCCTCAATCCGCTGTTCGACAACATCACCGCCCCCTTGCCCTTGGCAGCTCTTCCCCTTTACCGCAACGCAGCCACTCCCGGAAGCCTTGACCCGGCGACGGGCGTGGTCATGACCGGGCGTTTGCTGTGCCATCCCCTGACCAGGACCGCTCGGCCGGTGACGGTGAGTATCCATAATCCCGCTGGGCAACCGCTGCAGACCGAAAACCTCACCGCGGAACACCACCGCGACACCGTCTCCGCCAATCTCACCGGTCAGGCGGCTGGAGCCTACCGTGTCGAAGAAAGCTATCCGGACCAAACCGCCACGATCAGCTATTATCTGGACCCTGAACTCCAACGTGCCGGACTATTCGCCATGGTTGAACTCACCATTGCGAGCGATTTCCCCGCCTCGCCGCCACCCTTTCTGATCAGTTTTGCGGCCCGACAGGAGCGCCTCAACTATTATCTGGTGGCCAGCAACTACACCCCGGGCGAGATGACCAATCTGGCCGTTGCGGACAAGGGATTTGCCGAAGAAGGACGACCGCAGATTCATTTTGAACGGGTGGAGCCTCCTGCCTTCACCGCTGAGGAGATCCCGGTCGCCATGCTTGCCAAACCGGGACAGCAGGTCGTTCTCTACAAATCGCAAGGCATGGTTGCCCGGAGGGAACAAGCCCGTCGTAAAATTGAGTTGAGCAAAAATGGAGATGTCCTCATCAAACACCTGCCCCAGGTGGGCGCAGCCAGTGGCAATGGAGACGTGGTCATTCATATTTCGAAACCTTAAAAGGAAGGAAGATTATGCCAACGTACAAAACGCCAGATGTGTATGTGGAAGAGATTTCGGTATTCCCGCCTTCGGTGGCGGAAGTCGAGACCGCCATCCCGGCCTTCATCGGGTACAGCGAATTCGCTCGAAAAAATAGCGACAATGACCTGATCCTCAAGCCGACCAAGATCTATTCGCTGAAAGAATATGAGCAGTATTATGGCTTCCCCGAGGATGACACCATGGCGGTGACCGTCACCAATGACGGTCTCGGCGGCTTAACCATTACTTCCTTCACCAAGCCGGCGATTAAATACCTGCTCTATTACAGCATCAAGATGTTTTTCGAAAACGGCGGCGGCCAGTGTTACATCGTTGCGGTCGGCACCTACCAGGCCACGCCGGTCATCGATCTCACCGGCGACAGCTCGACCGCCCCGGCGACCATGTACGGCCTCCAGGACGGACTGGACGCGATCAAGCTGGAAGACGAGCCAACCCTGATCGTCATCCCCGAGGCGGTGCAGCTCTCCCCCGCCGAATACACCACCCTGGCGCAGGCGGTGCTGCTGCAGTGCCACACCCTGGGGGACCGGTTCGCCATCTTCGACATCCTCGACGGCCTTACCGACCTCGACGCCACCGCCCAGGCCACCAACCGGGGCTACTTCGGCAACAATTACCTGAAATACGGGGCCGCCTATTACCCCTTTGTCAAAACCACGATGAACTTCTGGGTCAACCCCGGCGAAACCAACGTCGATGTCACCTATGGGGCCGAACCCACCGCCGATCTGATTACCTTTAAAAACACCAAGACCGCGCTCTACAATCAGGTCAAGGCTATGCTCAAAGAGCATTTCGTCACGCTGCCGCCCAGCGGCGCGGTGGCCGGTGTCTATGCGGCCACCGACAGCAACCGCGGCGTCTGGAAGGCACCGGCCAATGTCAGCCTGGCGGGGGTGATCGGACCGGTGATCAAGCTCGACAACGCCAAGCAGGACAGCCTGAACGTCGACGCCACCTCCGGCAAATCGATCAACGCCATCCGCGCCTTCATGGGCAAGGGCACGCTGGTCTGGGGGGCACGCACCCTGGCGGGCAACGACAACGAGTGGCGTTACATCCCGGTGCGGCGTTTTTTCAACATGGTAGAAGAATCGATCAAGAAATCGACCTACTGGGCGGTGTTCGAGCCCAACGATGCCAACACCTGGGTCAAGGTACGCGGGATGATCGAGAACTACCTGACCCAAAAATGGCGGGAAGGCGCGCTCGCGGGGGCCACGCCGAAGGATGCTTTTTTCGTGCGCTGCGGGCTCGGCATCACCATGACCTCACAGGACATACTGGAGGGGAGAATGCATGTGGAGATCGGCATGGCGGCGGTGCGGCCGACGGAGTTCATCATCCTCAAATTCTCACACAAGCTGCAAACCTCCTAAAAGCCCCTGACCCAGTTGCGATCCAACCGGTTTACCAACACTCTCAGCAAAGGATGACACCATGGAGAAAATCTACCCTCTTCCATCATTTCACTTCGCGGTCGAATGGGGCGGCACCCGCATCGGTTTTTCCGAGGTCACCGGTTTGACCCAGGAAAATCAGGCCATCGAATACCGCGATGGCTCGTTCCCGGAATATTCGTCGATCAAGATGCCGGGCCTCCGCAAATTCAGCAACATCACGCTGAAACGGGGCGTGGTCAAAAGCGACAACGATTTTTGCAAGTGGCTCGCCACCGTCAAGCTCAACAAGGTGGAACGACGCGATCTGGTGATCAAGCTGCTCAACGAAGAGCATAATCCGGTGATGGTCTGGCGGGTGCAGAACGCCTTCCCCGTCAAGGTCGAAGGTCCCCAGCTCAAGGCTTCGGCCAATGAAGTGGCGATCGAATCGATTGAAATCGCCACGAAGGCCTTGAAGTGACCAATGACTGATGGCTAATTACTATCCGCCGGTCAGTTTTCATTTCAAGGTCGAAGTGCCGGGCCTGGCGCCGGGCAGCCTTGATGTCCGGTTCACCGAAGTCAGCGGGCTCTCGGTGGACATGGAAACCGAGGAAGTGGTCGAAGGCGGCGAAAACCGATTCGTCCAGAAATACCCGATCCGGGCCAGGTATCCCGAACTGGTGCTGAAGCGCGGCCTCCTGCTCAATTCGGAGATCGTCACCTGGATCAGAGAATGCATTGAAGACTTCAAGATCACGCCCAGGAATATCGACATCATGCTGCTCAACGACGAACATCAGCCGCTGGTGACCTGGCATCTGGTCAAAGCCTTCCCGACCAAGTGGGCGGTGAGCGATCTCAACGCCGCCAGCAACACGGTGGCGATCGAGACCATGCACCTGTTCTATCAATACTTTACCGTGGACAGAGCCTAAAACCCATGCCGGTTATCATCGACGAAGTCATCATTTCGGTGGAAGTCACCAACCAGGCGTCCGGCGGAGCCCCTACCGCGCTTCCTGCCATCGAAGACAAACAGGCCATCGTCGCCGAGTGCGTGGAACGGGTGCTTGATATCCTGGCCCTGAAATCGGAGCGCTGAACCATGAACAGACAGGGCACCCTCGAAAAACTGGTGATCAAGGCCTATGAGTCGCCCAACTATTCCGGGCAACCGGTGGCCGAATTTGCGGCCTTCATCAACCCCAGCGAGATCACCCTGAATTATGAGATGGAATACGATAGCGCCCAGGGATCGGGAACCACCAGCAGCCGGATGTCGTTTAAGAAGCAAAAACCCGGTGACCTTACCCTGACGTTTTTCATCGACGGCACCGGCGCCAGCGGCAAAACGGTGGACGTGCAGCAGGAGGTGGAACGGTTCCAGACGGCCACCGGCTACAACGGCGCTATTCATCGACCCAATTACCTCAAAGTGGCCTGGGGCACGCTGCAGGTGAAACGCTGCGTCCTCAAGAGCGTCTCCATCGCCTACAAGCTGTTCACGCCCGACGGCGTGCCGCTGCGGGCGGTGATCAGCGCCACCTTCACCGATAACGCCGACGACCAGACCCGTGTGGCCATGGCCCAGGACCAGTCCCCGGACCTGACCCATAAGCGCATCGTCAGGGCGGGCGACAACCTGCCCGCCCTGTGCAGCGAGATTTACAAGGACCCGTTCTACTATCTTGAGGTCGCCCGCTTCAATCGGATCGACGACTTCCGCAACCTTACACCCGGCGTGAGCATTATCTTCCCGCCCTTGGAGAAATAGCCATTCCTGACGAGCGCTCCTTACCCATTGCCGCCGAACACCGCGAAAGCACCGTCAAGGTGGATGGGGTGGCGGTGTCGAGGGAACATCATCTGCTGGCCGTCAATGTGATCCTGGCGGCCAATCGGATTGCCGCGGCACGGCTGACCTACCTCGATGGCGCTGCGGCAACCGGTGATTTCCCTCTAAGCAACAGCGATACCTTTGTCCCTGGCAAGAAGGTGGAAATCCTGGCCGGCACGACCAATGACCCGGTGACGCTGTTTAAGGGGATTGTCATCCGCCAGAGCCTCAAAATCCGGGAGCACACCGCCCCCCAGCTGGTGGTGGAATGTCGACACAAAGCGGTCAAGTTAACGGTGGGGACCAAAAACGGTTATTTTTTCCACCAGAAAGACAGCGACATTATCAACACGCTGCTTGCAAATGCCGGCCTGAACGCCGAAGTAGACGCCACCGCCGTGACCCACCAACAGCAAGTGCAGTTTGGCTGCACCGATTGGGATTTTCTCCTGATGCGGGCCGAGGCCAGCGGCCTGCTGGTGTTCACCCATGACGATCAGATGCGGGTCAAGGCCCCGGTAACCAGCGGGACATCGGTATGCACCCTGATGTTCGGGGCGACCATCCTGGAGATGGACGTGCAGATGGATGCCCGCCACCAGTACAGCGCGGTGAAAAGCAGCACCTGGGACCCGGCCCAGCAGCAGCTGGTGGAAAAAGAGGCGGTCGATCCGCAAATCACCAGCCCCGGCAATCTTGATGCCGAGGCGCTGGCGGCCGTGGTTGGCCTGGATCACTGCCACCTCCAACACACGGCAATGGCCGAGGAGGAAGCCCAGGCCTGGGCCGATGCCCACTGGCTGAAATCGCAGCTGAGCCGGATCAACGGCCGGATCAAATGCGAGGGGATCGGCACGGTCAAGCCAGGCGATATCGTCACCTTGAGCGGCATCGGGGAGCGCTTCAACGGCGACGCCCTGGTCAGCGGCGTCCGCCACGATTTCGACCTGGTTCAAGGCTGGAAGACCCATCTCCAGTTCGGCGGTCTCGACAGCTGGATCGGCCGGGAACAGGCGGTCTCCGACCCCAAGGCCGCAGCCCTGCTGCCCGGCGTCAACGGGCTGCAGATCGGGGTGGTGTTGAGCAATGAAGATCCCGAAGGCGAGCACCGGGTGCAGGTGCGAATGCCGCTGGTCAACGGCCAGGGCGACGGCGCCTGGGCGCGGGTGGCGGCGGTGGACGCCGGCGACAACCGGGGCTTCTTTTTCCGGCCGGAGATCGGGGACGAGGTGGTGCTCGGATTCTTCAACGACGACCCGCGGCAGGCGGTGGTGCTCGGCATGCTGCACAGCAGCGCCAAGGCCGCCCCCCTCCAGGGCTCGGACGACAACAACGAGAAACTCTACCGGAGCCGTTCGGGGATGCAGCTCGCTTTCAACGACGACACCAAAACCCTGCGGCTCGAAACCCCGGCCGGCAATACGATCACCATGAGCGAAGCGGACAAATCCCTGCT
>CAIMMA010000483.1 GCA_903842475.1 uncultured bacterium | reverse complement strand
GACCAGGCTTTTTCGAAATATATCCAAGAAATACAAGCCTCCACGCAGACCCAAATCTTTCTCTGCCTAGATGATCAGGTCATGCCCCGGAATGTGGACCTGGACCAGCGGATCCGCCGCCTGGCAGCCACCGCTGGCACCAACGACCAACCCGCCATCGAGGACAACGGCAAGGAACTGACCGTAGCCCAGCGCCTGTTGACCCCGGAAGGTCGCTCCTATGTAGTGGTGGGGCTGCATCAACTCCCCCTGCCACCACGATGGGGCGTCGGTCCACCCCCTCCCGACGGTCCAGGCCCCGAAACAAAAGCCCCGCCGCGTTTTCATGCTCTCGGTCCCGGTTTCCAGCCGCCGCCGGGGCCAAAGGCATTTTTTCCGTTCCGGTACGGACCGGAACTCCACATCCTGATCCTCCTGCTGGTTGGCGGAGCAGTTTGCTTTGTCCTGGCCAAATCCTTCAGCGCACCACTGGGCCGGCTGCGCAACATCAGCCGTCAGATTGCAGGCGGCGATTTGGCCGCAAGGGTCGGCGCCAGCCTCGGCAAGCCGGGCAACGAAATCGGCGACCTGGCCCGCGACTTCGACCACATGGCCGAACGGATGGAAGGCTTGATCAAGGGTCAAAAACGGCTGCTGCTCGACATCTCCCATGAATTGCGCTCGCCCCTGACCCGGCTTAACCTGGCCTTGGAACTGACCAAAAACCATTTCCAGACGAGAGAGGACAGCAACCTTGGCAGAATCGAACGGGAATCCGAGCGGTTGAACCAGCTGATCGGCCAGCTGCTGACTCTGACCCGGAGCGAGGGCTATAGCGTCGATGCCCAAGCCTCGCCGGTGCTGCTGGCCGACCTGGTGCTGGAGATCGCCGAAGACGTCGATTTCGAGACCAAACCCTTGGACAAAGGGGTAACGGTTATGGAATTGGAAGCCCTGGCAGTTGCCGGTTCCCGGGAATTGCTCCGACGGGCCATTGAGAATATCGTGCGCAATGCCGCTTACTACACCCATTGCGACAGCCAGGTGGAGATAAGCCTTTTATCCCGCGAAAGCAGCGAGCTCGGCAAACGCACCGCCGTGATCCGGGTCCGGGACCATGGCCCCGGGGTTCCGGAGGAGCACCTCCCCCACCTGATGGAGCCCTTTTACCGGGTTGCCGAGGCCAGGGACCGCAACAGCGGCGGCACCGGCCTGGGGCTCTCGATCGCCCAGCAGGCGGTGCACCAGCACGGCGGCGCGCTGGTGCTGGCCAACGCTCCGGACGACGATGGCCTGATCGTTGAAATCCATTTGCCTCTGCTGGAGGCGGACCCAAGGAATCAGGCTGCGGCACCGACCTGAAAACAGCTGCCGGTAACATCAACCGCAACTTTTCCTTGACGGTCCGTAGACTCTGTGCTAATTAGCCATTCTCGAAATGACCTTGATTCCAACATGGAATCGTGATCCTTTTGTCCTTGAGCACCATTCCTCGGTAGCTCAGTTGGTAGAGCAGGCGGCTGTTAACCGCCTTGTCGGGGGTTCGAGTCCCTCCCGGGGAGCCAGATAGAGTCCAGCGCCATCCGCTGGCATCCACCCAACCCGCATGCCTTCAAGGTTTGCGGGTTTTTTATTGTCCAGTGGAATGGGACGGAATCCGTTGGTGGGCCTGGATGTCACCCCCGATCATTTTCGCCCCGCCCTTTGTGGTTGCAGCGCTGCAACATTTTTCTTTTCAAACGCCATCTTTCCTTATTTGAAGGGGGTTTGAATAGTAAAATTTTTTCATTAACCAGTCATTGAACCACCAAAGGGGGGCGAAAATACACCTCGGGTGGGTCAATTTTTAATCGGCGGTGACACCCGCTATCCTCGCAGAACAGGGCGCGTAATCTTGATACGGCTTTAAAAGCACCGGCCAACAACGTCCAATCCTGAAAATGTATTACGCTATGGTAATATGAGCGCCGGAAAGTCGACGAGAGCTGTTTAACAAGAGCAGCAATTTCGATCCGTTGAGTGTAAATGGCGCCCAGAGACAAAAGGCCTGTTTCTTGCTTGTAAAGATCAGGACATCCCCCTCTTGGGTTAATGAAAGAAATAAAGGATTGCCAGCCTGCTCTACAATAAAGGCTGACGGTCTTAGGCGCGAACAACGTGAGGCTTGAAAGTCATGAATGATAGTCGTGGTTGTGGATCCTGCCGCCATTGCTCCGGCGGTGGCAGTAATGCAGACCCTATGCTCTGCGATGTTTGGCAGGATGACCTGCACCCTGCACAATATTGCAGCCAAGAGGAAATCGACTTCGGATGCGAGCATTGGCGACCGAAGCAGGACTTGTTAAAAACTAAGGGTAAATCAAGAGGGGTACCGGTTAATCGGCAGCAAGCTGACGTCGGCACTCTCCCCCGGATATAAACCCATGGTCATCAGGCCACCATCGGCACAGGGTCTGAAACTGAAACGGAATGGAACAATGAGCCAATAAGCTCGATCAAGTCAAAGAGATAGAATTTTTACAGAGCCATGGATAGCTGGGCCTAGCGCCTCGTTATTTCATGGCTTTTTTATTTCGGGAGCACGTGAGTACAACCGAAAATTTGAGCACCAACCCCAAAATCCTCTTCGGGAGGAGAAAAGACCAAAATGTTTCGGTCCATGACCCGATCTCCCGTCCTGGATCCGACAGGTTTTCCTTGAACTTTGCCACCGGCGGTACTACTTTATTAAAAAAGTACCACAAGGTGGCCGGCTTGAGCTGGGAAATCCTCTTATTATCAGCATGTTATTTATCAACAAAACGGGAGCCACATGCGAGAACTCATTGATTGGCTAAGAGAAATTGAAGGGCTGGCGAGTGCAGCCTATCGGCAAGCCGCATCTTTGTATACCGATGATCAGGATTTCCGGTTGTTTCTCGAGCATCTGGCGGAGGATGAGGCCTGGCATTACCGGGTCATGGGCAAGGCGGCCGAATATGTCCAGGCAAAGCCTGCCTGTATCCCCGCCATAGCCATGGATAAAATAACCGGCGACCGGATTGAGCGCTACTTTGCCGATATCAAAGAAGGACTGGAGCAGCAGACGCTTACCAGGAAAGGGCTTGTCGAAAAAATCATCGAGGCGGAACATTCCGAATGGAACGACATTTTTTTGTATGTTGTCAACTTTCTCACCGAAAAGAGCGACGAATTCGGGTATCCGGCGGCCAGAATCCAGGCGCACATAAAAGAAATTGAAGGCTATGTCGCCTCCCTGGAGAGCGGCGCTGAAATTCTTGAGAAATTCACCCGATTACCGCCGATTTGGGTTGAAAACATCCTGATCGTGGACGACGAAAAGATGATCACGACCTTAATCCAAGCGCTCCTGGAACGATCAGGAAATATCGACGTTGCCCATGATGGCCAACAAGCTTTCCATATGATTACCAACAAATACTATAAACTCATCGTTACCGATATTGACATGCCGAAGATGGACGGGATCGAACTCTATGAAAAAGTCGTCGACACCTTCCCCGAGGCCTGCGGCAGATTTCTCTTCACAACCGGCAATCTCTCTCCTGAGCGGCAAGCATTCTTCGCTGCGCACCAACTGCGCTGCTTGCCCAAGCCAATGCAGATAAAAACGCTCAAGGAGGAAGCCGCCAGAATCCTGCTGGCCAGGTAAAGCAAGACACGTCGACAATACCACCCCGACAGCAGATATCGTCTTCACAGAGTTGTCCGCGCCGCCACGCTTAAACCCACGATGGACAGTCTCCAGCGGCCTCACAGCAAAAAAGTGTGCGCATGGGTGAAATAGTCTTTCCCTTACCGGGGGGAATCTGTAACTATGACGTAACGTTGCGTCGCACTCATCCTTGCTCGGAAATCTATCGGCATGTGTAACAATTGTATCCGGAACTACCCACGGGGCCCCCGTTTTATTCCCATCTTCCTCCTCCTCCTCTTCTTGTTTGTATTGCCGAGTTTC
>CAIMMA010000482.1 GCA_903842475.1 uncultured bacterium | reverse complement strand
GCAGCGGCCTGAACAGCATGCGGATGGCGATCTTGTTGGTGAGATAGCCGATAAAAGCACCAATACAGGGATGGGCCAAGGCATTGAGCAGGGCATAATCGACGGTGAACACAGTGGTCTGCCTACAGGGTAAGGTTGGCGGAGGAAAAAACTATCGGCAGCAGCTCTTGAGGTTGGGCGATGAGATGGTGGGCCCCCGCACTCCGCAGTTCCTCGGCGGTGCGAAAACCCCACAGCACGCCGACCGAATCCATGCCGGCGCCATGGGCGGTGTGCATATCCACGGCGGTGTCCCCGACATACAGAATCTCGGCCGGAGCGACCCCTAAACGACCGGCAATTTCGATGGCAGCTGCCGGATCGGGCTTTTTCGGCACCCCCTGCCGCTGTCCCAGCAACGGATCAAAGCGCCACCGCGGCAGCAATCGCTCGACACAGGGCCGGGTGAATGCATCGGGTTTGTTGGAGAGGATGCTTAGGCCTATCCCACCCGCCACCAACCCCTCGAGCATCCGGGAGATCCCGGGGTAGGGACGGGTACGGACATGCCAATTGCGGGCATACTCCTCCTCAAAGGCCAGCACCGCCGCATCCACCGCGTCCGGGACACGCCAAGCCGGCGGCAGAATCCGCTCAATCAGGAGCCTGACCCCATCACCGACGAAATACCGGTAGGCATCCACCGGGTGTACGGGCAAATCCCGGATTGCCAGCATTCGGTTCGCCGCCGTCGCCAGATCTTCCAGTGAATCAAGCAAGGTCCCGTCCAGATCAAAGATGACTGCGCGATACCCCATGGGGTTCATTGCTCCTTTTGTGATGGCGGCACGAGATCATGATGGCCTTGACCGGGAGCCATACTCGCGCGGGCCGGATGTTTATCAAACAGCTAACAATTGAATATAACAGCAGCTTACCCAGAGCGTAAATGTTTTTATGCCACCTGGCCCCGGCCCGGCTCCTCAAAAACAAGTATCGATCCCCAGCAATAGTGCGCTGGCCATTGAAAAAGCTATAGACTTGGAAAAACGAATATTTTAAGATATCTATCTTTTAGGTACAGTATCTGGTACAAAACGTTTGGCTGGCGACCTCCCGCACCTGGGGACGTCCGCTGGCCGCCGATCCAAGTCGAGTTTTTTAGGCATTCGGCCTGCCCGCCGAAACCTTCATTTCACCTTTGCGATAGCGAATCGATGAGCCAGGAAACAACCCCTCCCGATGTCATCATAGACCTAATCAAGGTGAGCAAGGTCTATCCCCCCGATGTGCACGCGATCTCGGATATCTCGCTCACCGTTGACCGGGGGGAGATCGTCTTTCTCACCGGGATGAGCGGTGCGGGCAAAACGACCCTGCTCCGCCTGATCAGCCGGATGGAAAAACCAACCAAGGGCATGGTCGATGTGGCGGGATTTGACATCGCCAAACTGCCGCAACGCAATATTCATCTCCTGCGCCGGAAGATCGGCATGGCGTACCAGGATTTCAAACTGCTCCCCAACCGTACCGTGGCGGACAATATCGCCATTGCCATGGAAGTGGTGTACCACACGAAATCCTTTATCGAAAAACGCACCAGAGAATTACTCGATCAGTTGGATCTGGTCAAAAAATACGGAACCCGTACCGAGGAACTGTCGCGGGGGGAGCAACAGCGGGTTTCCATTGCCCGTGCCGTTGCCAATTCCCCGGAGATTGTCCTTGCCGACGAGCCGACCGGCAACCTCGACGCCGAAACCACCGGCCGGGTCGTCAATCTCTTCCACCAACTCCACCGACAAGGCACCACCATCCTCATTGCCACCCATGACAAATCCCTCTACCAACACACCAACAGCAGGGTTATTGAGCTCCGTCATGGACGGCTCCGCTCCTCCCTTCCCGAAACGTTCGCCCCCAACAACGAAGAGACGGCCATCCCGGATCTTGCCTCGACGCCGGGGGCTTAACCAATGAGATTTTTTACCGTTGTTCTCCGGCATACTTGCCGCAACCTGCTGTTCACCTGGAAATCGCAGGTCATGACCCTGTTCACCGTATCGCTTTCGGTGTTGATTTTCTCTTTCTTTTACCTGATTTATTCCAATGCGCTGCATATCAGCGCCAACCTCGATGACGACCTGCGGCTGATCGTCTATCTCGAAGAGGAACCGGGGTTGGCGCTGCAAGAGGAATACCAGCGGAAAATTCTTAAATTCGACCAGGTGGACCGGATCGAATTTATCAGCAGCCAGCAAGCCTATAAACGATTTGAACAGCAACTCGGCGACAACCGCGATGTGCTCAGCGGTGTGCCCACTGATTTTCTGCCCGCCTCGATTGAGGTGTACCCGGTCCGTTCCCTGGACAGCCTGTCCCGGATCAAACGATTTTCCGACTACCTGTCGACCCTGCCCGGTGTGCTCAAGGTCCAGTACGGCAAGGAATGGATCGAACGCTTTTACGCTTTTGTCCAGCTGATGCGGGTGGTCGTCATCCTTTCCGGTACCCTGCTGATCATGACCACCACCTTCATGGTCGCCCACACCATCCGCCTGACCTTGCTCGCCCGTCAGCAGGAGCTGGAACTGCTCCGACTGGTCGGCGCCACCAACAACTACATCCGCATGCCATTCCTCCTGGAAGGCGCCTTCCTCGGATTTTTGGGCGCAAGTTGCGGAATCGTGGCCCTGCTGCTTCTGTTCAACTGGATCAAGCTCCAGTTCGCCGGACCGACAACCCTGACCCTGCTGCCGTTCACTTTCTTTCCCTGGCCGGTTATCCTCTCGATCATCGGCATCGCCACTTTGCTCTGCGCGGCCGGCAGTTTCTCGACCACCAGAAGGATTCTTCAACTCTGATCCGGCACCCATGAACCTGCTCCTTGCTCTCATCCTGCTCCTCATCAGCCTGTCACCGCCACTGCCCTGTGCAGCGGAATCGGAGGACCAGGTCAACGCCATCAATATCGGCAAGCTCCGCCTGGAAATCTCCGGTCATGAGGAGAAGATCGATCAAAGCGGCAAGGAGGAGCTGTCCCTGCTGGATCAACTGGAAAAGCTTGACGAAAAAATCAAAACCCAGCAAGCGAAAATCCAGGACCTGAAAGCCCGAATACAAGGCCAGCAGAAGGTCATCGCCGCCAAGGAACAAGAACTATCGGTAATCATTAAAAAAAATACGGCGTTACAGCAGCACTTGATCAAACGATTGCAATCCTTCTACCTCATGGGGAAAACCGGTTTTCTCAACATCCTCTTTTCCAATACAAACCTGCCCGACCTGCTACTGACCAATGACGCCTACCATTCACTGGTGACTTACGATCAGGCGATTTTCGACACCTACAGGGAAAACCTCGCCGCCATCGAGCGGGTCAAACGCGCCCATGAACTGGAGCAGTCGATGCTGGAAAAATTCCTGACCGACAGCGACCAGGAAAATGCCACCCTACAGCAGACGGCCAACGAGCAAAATGCACTGCTCAAACGGGTTCAGACCCAAAGGGGCTTGTACGAACAAGCCGTGAAAGAGATGAAAAAGGCAGCAAGCCACCTGACAGCCACCCTGACCAGCACCACCAAGCCGCAGGACCAGAAAGCCGGCGGGTTTGCCCTCAACAAAGGCAAGCTGCCTCCCCCGGTCTGGGGCCAGGTCATCGGCAAGTTCAATCAAGCCGCAACGGAAGCCGACGACCCCATCTTCACCAACGGGATCACGGTCAAGACTCCTGGACGGTCCGAAGTGTTCGCCGTTTTTGACGGTGTGGTTATTTTCTCAGGATATATGCGCGGTTACGGCAAGATGGTCATCATCGACCATGAGCAGCAGTACTACAGCGTCACCGCCAGATTCGACGAGATCGAGGTCAGCGAGGGCGATCCAATCAAGCAGGGGCAGGTGATCGGTGTGACCGGAGAGATTGCCACCCTCTTCAGCAAGGGGTTATATTTTGAAATCCGCCGCGGCGAACTAGCCGAAAACCCCTTGGACTGGCTTAAACCAGGAACGCTCACAACCCGTTAATCGCTTGGTCCAAAGGAATATCGGAATTTTAAGGGCCGCAGTGAATAACCGTTGCCTCCCTCTCTGATTCCCGTTAATTTGTCGAAGGTCAAGCCGATTCTTGACCAATGGTAACAAAACTGCTGACCACTTGCTTCGTCATACGCTCTGTACCGGCAATCCCCCATCTCCTTCACCCCGGTTTCCCGACTGCCCCATGAAACGCCCGATCATCCTGTTGACCTTCCTCCTCTGCTGCTTCGGGACCGCCGTCTGTGCCGACGAGACCAAACAAGAGCGCGACACCTATAAAAGCCTGGAAACCTTTGCCAATGTGCTCACCCTGATCCAGCAGTATTATGTCGACGAGGTGAATTCCAGCAAGGTGATCAACGGGGCGATCAACGGGATGCTCGGTTCGCTCGATCCCCATTCCGCCTATATGACGCCGGAGGATTTCAAAGAGTTGGAAGAGGAAACCTCGGGCAGTTTCACCGGGGTCGGCATCGAGATTTCAATCCGCGACGGCGTCCTCACCGCCGTCGCCCCCATCGAAGGGACGCCGGCGGATAAACAAGGGGTTAAATCAGGAGATCAGATCATCCGCATCAACGGCGAACTGACCAAGAGCATGACCCTCATGGAAGCGGTCAAAAAACTTCGCGGCGCCAAGGGCACCTCGGTGACCATCACCATCCACCGCGAGGGATTAAAAGATACCCAGGACCTGACCTTGGTCCGAGAGGCCATTCCCCTGCTTTCGGTTAAATCCATGGAACTGGAACCGGGATTTTTCTATATCCGGGTATCCAATTTCCAGGCGACCACCAACAAGGATGTCAAAAGCGCCCTGAAAAGCTTGAAGAAAAAGAGTCCCCTCCAGGGCCTTGTGCTCGATTTACGAAACAACCCGGGAGGATTGCTTGATCAAGCCGTCAAGGTCACCGACTTATTTCTCGAAAAAGGGGTGATTGTGACGACCAAAGGCAGGAATCATCAGGAGCAGATGAAGTTCGAAGCCCATGCGGACGGCGACCAGAACCATTTCCCGATGGTTGTCCTCATCAACGGCGGTTCGGCCAGCGGTTCGGAAATTGTCGCGGGTGCGCTTCAGGATCATAAACGGGCGATTATTCTCGGTACAACCACCTTCGGCAAGGGCTCGGTGCAGACCATCCTCCCCCTGCCCGACGGTGCGGGTATCCGGCTGACCACCGCTAAATATTACACCCCCAGCGGCGATTCAATCCAGGCCACCGGCATTAAGCCCGACATGGTGGTGCCCCTGACTCCCATGACCGACGACAATTCCGAACCAGCCCAGAACTTCAAAGCGATCAGGGAAAAAGACCTACCTCGCCATATGAAAAACGATGCTCGCGGCAAAGGCAAGGGCAAGCCGGAAACCGACACCATCGACACAACCGATCAGGAAGGGAATTTCGAGAAGGTGGAGGATATCAAACAAATCGCCAAACGGCTTGAGCAGGACAATCAACTGCGAACCGCCCTGAACGTTCTCAAGAATCTCGATACGGCCTCCGGCCGAAGTGACGCCAAAAATAAATAAGCCCCAGCGGCGGCACGCCGCCGGAGCTGCCAAAAGGCGCCAACCGTTTACAACAATCCGAGTTCCCGCAGAATATTGGTATTGCCGGTCCAGTTCTTTCTGACCTTGACCCAGAGGTGCAGTCGCACCCGGCAGCCCAGCAGTTTTTCAATATCTGCGGCGGCGCTCTTGCGGATGGCGGCCAGCATCCCGCCCCCCTGACCGACCAGAATCCCCTTCTGGGAACTCCGCTCCACCATGATCGTTGCCTGGATGACCACCGGTTTGCCTTCCTCGGCCTCTGCAAAGGCATCAATGACCACCGCGGTCGAATAAGGCACCTCATCGCGGGTCAACAGAAAAATTTTCTCGCGGATAATCTCGGCGGCAATAAAGCGTTCGGTCGCATCGGTGGGAACATCCTCCGGGTAGTACTGCGGCCCCTCCGGCAGTCGTTCCACCAGTTCGGCGGTCAGGATTTCGATGCCCTCGCCCTGCAGGGCTGAAATGGGGACAATCGCGGCAAAGGGATGCAGGCTCCGGTACCAGTCCATCACCGGCAGCAGTTGTTCCGGCTGAAGCAGATCCCGCTTGTTGAGGGCCAACACCACCGGGCAGGTGACCCGGCTCAGGTAGCCCCGAAACTCCTCCGCCCTTTTTTCGAGCTTCTTGGCGGCCATGTTGGCGCCATCGGCCAAAAACAGCACCACATCCGCTTCGTTCAGACTCTCGAGCGCCACCCGTACCATCTGCTGGTTCATTGCTTCCCGAGCCTCATGCAGACCAGGGGTGTCGAGCAGAATCATCTGGTAGTGGGGACCGGTGACAATCCCCATGATCCGGTTTCTGGTGGTCTGCGGCCTGGGGGTGACGATGGCTATTTTCTGCCGAAGCAAATGATTGAGCAGGGTCGATTTACCCGCGTTGGGGGGACCGATGATCGCCACCACCCCGGAGCGGTAGAGTGTACTATCCACAGTGTGTATCCTATAAAGCAAAGAGGGGATCAGGAAATTCCCTGAAGAAACTAATGACAAAGAGGTGGAATCCTGCTATCCACTGTAGCTTACCATGACCCTCGAACTTCGCAACGTGTTAAACTGATGATTTCTTCCGGCAGTCTTATTGAATTTATCGATGGCGGCAAAATTTATTGCGGCCACGTCACCGGCATTGCCGACAAAAAGATCCACCTCCTTAATCAAAACGGGCGGGAAATCAATCTGCCGGAAGCCCGGATTCTCATTTCCTCCCGACAGCCGTATCCACAGTCGTCGAGCCGGGAAGCGCTGACTGCCCACCTGCAGCACATCGCCTCCAGCCGGGCAATGTTGGCGGCGGGTATCCATCTCGACGAACTCTGGGAAATCGTCTGCGAAGAACCCGACGATGCATTCACCCTGGACTTCCTGACCGAGCTTCATTTTGGCGGTGCGGTGGACGATGACCAACGGGCCGCCTTTCTCCGGGCCATCTTTGCCGATCCGCTGTTCTTTAAATTTAAAAACGGCAGCATCTCGGTCCACAGCCGCGAACAGGTAGAACAGCTGCAATTGCAGCACCAACGGGAGCAGGAGAAAGCGCTGTTACTGGACCAGACCGCCCGCTCGCTGCAGAAAATCATGCTGGGCCAACCGGTCAATGCAAGCGAATGGCCGGATCGGGAACGCTGCCTGCAATGGCTCAGCGACTGGGTCCTGCTCGGCAGTGAAAGCGCCGAGGACGAGTTTATCCGGCAGGTGCTGAAAAAAGCCGGTCTGACTTCGCCCCATGCAGGGTATGACCTGCTGGTCAAAGCCGGGATCTGGGATGCGGATGAAAATCTAGCCTTGCTTAAATCGGACCAGCCGGTGGATTTTTCTGACACCTGCCTCCAGGTTGCCGAGACTCTGCGGGAGGCCACGATCGAAGAGCTGCTCGCCGATCCCAAACGACGGGATCTCCGGGCGCTCAACACCCTGACCATCGACGGCAGCTTCACCCGCGACTTCGACGATGCCCTCCATGTCGAAAAAACCCCGGATGGCAACATCCAGGTAGGCATCCACATTACCGATGTCAGCTATTACGTGCCGCCGAAAAGTCCGCTCTTCGCCGAGGCCCGGGAACGATCCACCTCGCTCTATTTTCCCGAAGGGCATATCCCCATGCTGCCCAAGAACCTGAGCCTGGATGTCTGCAGCCTGATTCAGGGCAAAGTCCGACCGACCATCAGTTTTCTGGTCACCCTGGCGCAAGATGGTTCCTTGCTCCATTCCACCATTGTCCCTGCAGTCATCGAAGTCAAACGCCAGTTGAGCTATCGCGAGGCCGACTCGCTGATCGACCGGGATCCCGACCTGAACGTGCTGAACGTCATACGCCAGCAGCTCCGGCAGCAGCGAATCGACAAAGGGGCGCTCCTTCTTTCCCTGCCGGATGTCAATGTCGATATCCGTGACCGGGAGCATATTCAGGTCTACCTGTCACCGGTGGACACCCCGTCCCGCAACCTGGTCTCCGAACTGATGATTCTGGCCAACGGTCTGGCCGCCAATTATCTGGCCGGCCGGGAGGCCCCGGGGCTGTTCCGTTCGCAGCCGCCGCCGAGGAAACGGCTCATCGCCGGAGCCCAGAACAGTCTGCAGGATATCGCCCGGCAGCGCCGTTTTCTGTCCCGCGGCGAACTGACTTCCCACCCCAAGCCCCACAGCGGTCTCGGGCTCAACAGTTACACCACCATCACCTCGCCGATCCGTCGCTTCCTCGACCTGGCCATGCAGCACCAACTGAGCAACATGATTCACGGCCGCGGCATTCTCTTTTCCGGCGACGAATGCAAGACCTTTGCCGGTATCCTCCAACAGAAACTCGGCCGGGCCAATGCCATCCGCCAGCAGCGCCACCGCTACTGGATACTGCGGTATCTCCAGCCCCGGGAAGGCCAGCGGGTCAACGCCCTGGTGGTCGGCGTCGGCCCCAAACGCGTCAATCTCCTGCTCTGCGATTGCCTTTTTGATGTCGACCTGCCCCCCAACCCCTCCTTCCCGGTGGAACCCGGCGACACCGTGCGCCTCCAATTGGCCCGGGTCAAACCCCTGGACAACATCCTCCGGGTCGAGTGGTAAGAACCCGACGGCGCCGGAGTCGCCTGTCCCGGATTGCTATTGCTTACCAACCGTTGCTGTACTAACCGCCGATACACGCCCGCAACCACCTGAGCCGCCCCCGCAAGCCCGCAACTTCCTGCCGCCTGATGGTCCTTGTCATAGACAAAAAACCACCTATCAGGTATATGCTACAGCTACCTTTTTTTCGACACCAACATCAACGGGCACCCTGCCCCGGTGCTTCGACGACCCCAATGCATTTATTGTTTATCCGAATCATTTTCCTGTGCGGTTTCCTGCTGCTGCTCTGCCCTGGCCGACCGCTGGCGGCCAGCGGACAGACGCCTGAAATCAAGGACATCATCGTTACCACCGCGGATAACAACCTGTTGCTTTTCGCCACGGTGAAGAACTGCTTCACCCAGGAGATGCTCGACGGCGTCAAGAACGGCATCCCCGTGGTCTTCACCTACTACCTGCAGCTGGTGAAAACCAGCAGCAACTGGTTCGACACGACCCTGGTGGAATCTTCCGTGACCCGCACCCTCACCTTTGACGGCGGCAAGCGGGAATACCGCATTGCTTTTTCCGATCAAGACGGCAAGGTGATCACCACCGGCGACCTTGAGCAGGCCAAGCAACTGATGGCCGAAATTAACGGCATCAAGGTCATTGCCCTGGGGCAACTGGTCGCCGAGGCTCCGTATGCCATTCACTTCAAAGTCACCTTGAAAAAAGGGACACTCCCCCTGGGGATGCATCGCCTGCTCCCCATCCCGGCGTTATGGGACTTCGAAACCGACTGGCGCACCATTGAATTCAGGTATTGACCTGAAACGCTGAACTCCGGCAACTCCATGCTCACCGCGCAACAGAAAGAAAAAAAACAGAGGTTGGTCCGCTCGGTGATTGCCTTCTGCTTCCTGCTCATCCCAGTCCTCGGGTATGTACAGCGCGGACTGCTCAGCGGCGACTTCAACCTGCCCATCTCCAGCACCATTCTGATTTTCGCTCTGATCAATATCAACGGGCTGCTGTTGCTGCTCATGCTCTATCTGGTGCTGCGCAATCTGGCGGAACTGGTCTTTGAACGCAGACAGAACATTCTGGGATCCCAGTTGCGGACCCGGCTGGTGATCTCCTTTGTGTCACTCTCCCTGGTGCCGACCGCCATCCTGTTCTTCATCGCCCTGCGTTTTGTCTCCGCCTCGATTGATTACTGGTTCAATGCCAATGTGGAAGAATCCCTGCAATCCTCGCTCAAACTGACGCAAGCGATTTTGCACGATACCGGACAACAGGCCGAGTATTCCGGCCGACAACTGGGCGCGATCCTGGAAAGCGGCACCCTGGACTTGGGCGACCGAGCCGCCCTGGAACGTTTTTTCAACAAGATGCTGAACCTAAATCAGCCTGGAGCCCCGGACAGCATCCTGCTGCTCGACGCCGAGCGGACCCCGCTGCTCGCCCTTCAGGGGCCCCGCCTGCAGCCCATCGGCCTACCGGCCATCCCCTCGGAAGCCATCCGGCTGACCGCCGCCAACCAGCAAGCCGAGGTGGTGACCCAGCGGACCACCATCGGTGAACTGATCCAGGCGATCGTCCCGGTGCAGGTCAACCTGAAGACCCCGGAGACCTGGTTCCTGGTGACCACGGTGCTGATTCCCGTTACCAAGCTTGAAACCATGCAGTCGGTATCCGACGGGATTACCGGCTACAAACAGCTGATCATGCTCAAATCCCCGATCAAGCTCAGCCTGATCATCATGCTGCTGATCATCACCCTCCTGATCCTGTTCGGTGCGATCTGGTTTGGTTTTTATATCGCCCGCAGCCTCACCGTCCCGATCAATAAACTCGCCGAGGCCACCCGAAGGGTCGCCGAAGGTGATCTCGATTTCGTCCTTGAAAAAGAGTCGGACGACGAAATGGGCCTTCTGGTCGATTCGTTCAACTCCATGACCTCGGACATCCTCGCCTCCAACCGGCAACTGGCCACCGCCCACCGTGCCCTCCAGGAAAGCAACGAGATCTCGGAACAGCGTCGTCGGTATCTGGAAACCATCCTGGAAAACGTGGCCGCCGGGGTTATTGCCCTGGATGAAAACAACCAGATCACCACCATTAATCGTTTTGCCGAAGGATTGCTGGCCATAGAACCCACGGCCTTTTTAGGAAAAGATTACCACCTGGCCCTGCCGAAACAGCATGTCCTGATCGTCGAGAGTTTTCTCAAGGAACTGCTGAGCACCGGCAAAACTTCGATCGAACGGCACCTGCGAGTCACCATCCGCCGGGGCGAAACCCTCAGCCTCCAGGTCAATATCACCCGGATGATCGATGACTGGCACAACCCCATCGGTTTTGTCATCGTTTTTGACAACCTCACCAATCTTGAAAAAGCCCAACGACTCGCCGCCTGGCAGGAGGTCGCCCGCCGCATCGCCCATGAGATCAAGAACCCCTTGACCCCGATCCAGCTCTCGGCCCAACGGCTGCGCAAACGCTACCTCGATAAAATCACCGAAGATCGGCACATTTTCGATCAATGCACCGCCACCATCATCAATCAGGTCGACGAAATCAAAAACCTGGTGAGTGAATTTTCCGATTTTGCCCGGATGCCGAAACTACACAAAGAACGGAACAACCTCGCCCGTCTGGTCGAAGAAGTGGTGTTTCTTTACCGGGAGGCCCACAAGCACCTCGCCTTCACCAGCACCATCGATCCGACCCTGCCGGAGTTTCTGTTCGATGCCGTCCAGATCAAGCGGGTGTTGATCAACCTGCTCGACAACGCTGTCTCCGTACTCGGCGACAACGGCGCCATCGAGGTCACCCTCGGCTTCGGCAGCACCCCGCATCTGGCTTGCCTGATGGTGGCGGACAACGGTCCGGGGATCGCCGAAGAGGTCAAACTGCGGATCTTCGAGCCCTACTATTCCACCCGCAAATCCGGTACCGGCCTGGGATTGGCCATCGCCCACACCATTGTCGCCGAGCATAACGGCCTCATCCGCGCCCAGGACAACCCCCCCGCCGGCACCGTTTTTACGGTTGAGCTGCCGCTGGATACCTGATATGATCCGCACTCACGTTCGGCGGCCCCCTGTGCCGTGCCTCCTGAACGCAACCTCCTCTTTTCCGGCCAGACCGCCCCTGCACCGATGCCCAACACAATCCTGATCATTGACGACGAAGACGCCATCCGCGAAGCGCTCTCGGGCATTCTCGCCGACGAAGGGTTTGCGTCGCTGTCCGCCAGCTCCGCCGAAGAAGGGCTGCAACTGCTCGACGAAAAAGACATCAGCCTGATCCTGCTCGACATCTGGATGCCGGGCATGGACGGTCTCGAGGCGCTCAAGCTGATCAAGCAGCGGTTCGACCTGCCGGTGATCGTTATCTCCGGCCACGGCACCATCGAGACCGCGGTCCAGGCCACCCGGAGCGGCGCCTACGATTTTATCGAAAAGCCGCTGTCCTATGATAAAATCATGCTCTCGATCAACAAGGGCATCCAACTCTCCCGGCTGGAACGGGAAAACCGGCTGCTGCGGGAAAGCGGCCCCACCAAAATCCACATCACCGGCACCAGCCCGCCGATCGTCCGGTTACGCGAACAGATCGAACGGGTCGCGCCCACCGATGCCTGGGTCCTGATCCGCGGCGGCCACGGCACCGGCAAGGAACTGGTAGCCCAGACCATTCACCGCCATTCGCTGCGAAGCAAACACCCGATGATCGCGGTCAACTGCGCCGCCATCCCCGAGGAACTGATCGAATCCGAACTGTTCGGCCATGTCAAAGGGTCCTTTACCGGGGCTACCGAAAACAAGAAGGGCAAATTCGACCAGGCCAACGGCTCCACCCTGTTCCTCGACGAGATCGGCGACATGAGCCTGAAAAGCCAGGCCAAGGTACTGCGCATCCTTCAGGAACAACAATTCGAACGGGTCGGCGGCTCCCGAACCATTGAGGTCGATGTCCGGGTTCTGGCGGCGACCAACAAAAATCTGGAAGAAGAAATCGTCAAGGGCAATTTCCGCGCCGACCTCTTCTACCGACTCAATGTGGTGCCCATCCTGGTCCCCGACCTGGTCGACCGACGTGAAGACATCCCCCTGCTGATCGAGGACTTTCTCCACCAGTTCGGCAAAAAAGGGATCGACACTAAACAATTCGCCGCCGAGGCCCTCCAACTGCTCCAACGCCACAGCTGGCCGGGCAATGTCCGCGAACTGCGCAATCTGATCGAACGGCTGGTGATCATGAGCCCCGGCGATCAGGTCGGGGTGCACGATGTGGCCTTGTTCCTCGGTAATGCGCCGCTGCTGCCGCTCCCGGTCCAGCCGGCGGGCAAAGGGTATCAGCACCTGGCCTCCTTCAAAGAGGCGCGCCGCCAGTTCGAAATGGACTACCTCGCCGCCAAGCTCCAGGAAAACGACGGCAATATCTCCAAAACCGCGGAACTGATCGGCATGGAGCGCAGCCACCTCCATAAAAAAGTCAAGGCCCTGGGGATCGCGGTCAAATAGCCCTCACGGCCTCCCCGGCCTTTTCCAGACCCTACCCTAACAACCAGCCACCCGAGGTGCCCCATGGTTTTTCCCGAATTTCGCCCCCGCAGAATGCGCCAGACCGAAACCTTCCGTTCCCTGATCCGCGAAACCCGACTGGTCCCGGACCAAATGATTTACCCCCTGTTTGTCCTGCCCGGCAGGGGCATCCGCCAGGAGATCGCCTCCATGCCCGGCGTGTTCCGGCTGTCCATCGATCAATTGGCCCAAGAGGCCAGGGATTGCCTGGCCGTGGGCATCCGCTCGGTGATCCTCTTCGGTCTGCCGGAAAAAAAAGACGGCCTGGGCTCCGGGGCCTATGCCAGGAACGGCATTATCCAGCAGGCGATCCGGGAATTGAAGAATAAAGTGCCGCTGATGACCGTGATCACCGATGTCTGCCTGTGCGAGTATACCGATCACGGCCATTGCGGCTGCCTGGCCGGGCAGGAGGTCGACAACGACGCCACCCTGGAACTGCTGGCCAAGACCGCCCTGTCGCACGCCCAGGCCGGTGCCGATATGGTGGCCCCCTCGGACATGATGGACGGCCGGGTCAGCGAGATCCGCAGCGTCCTCGACGAGAGTTCGTTTCACATGGTCCCGATCATGTCCTATGCGGTCAAGTATGCCTCCGCTTTTTACGGCCCCTTCCGCGATGCCGCCGACTGCGCGCCCCAGTTCGGTGACCGGCGCAGCTACCAGATGGATCCGGCTAACAGCAAGGAGGCCCTGCGCGAGGCCACCATGGATGTCGACGAAGGCGCCGACATCCTCATGGTCAAACCGGCGCTTGCCTACCTCGATATCATCAGCCGCCTCCATGACGAGTTCGACCTGCCGATCGCCGCCTATCAGGTGAGCGGCGAATACGCCATGATCAAGGCTGCCGCCGAAAAGGGGTGGATCGACGGGGAACGGGTGATGGCCGAGACCCTGATCGCCATTCGGCGGGCGGGGGCCGACATGATCCTTACCTATTTTGCCAAGGATATGGCCAAGGTGCTCATCGAAGGAAAGTAAGCCGGCAACGGCTCGGCAAGAGACGCACAAGGTGGGCGGGCTGCTGGCGCCCACCTTGGGGAGCCTTCGCCCCAGGCTGCGAGAGCACAGCGCCGGATCGGGTTTTACCCGATAATCCGGTTGATGTAACAGGTCATCAAATCCAGAACCAGTCCGGGAAATTCCTGGTGGGGGGTATGGGCGCAATCTTCCAGCAGCGCCGGCGTCACCCGGCCCGCGGCCTTTGCCACGATCGCCTCCACCTGGGCGGCGGTAGCGTACTGATCGTCCCGTCCCTGGAGCACCAGCAGCGGCACCGAAATTGCGGGCAGAAGGTACTCGAGATTCCAGGAGGCGAACCACGGGCTCTGCCAGGTGGCTGACCAGGAGCGGTAGAGCGCCTCGGTCTTGTCGCCGTGATAGCGGCGGAGCCCCTTGAGCCGACCGTCGGCAAAGGCCTCATCCGCCTTCCTGATGCCGTCGATGGAGACCGCCTCGACAAACACATGGGCCGCCTCGGTGATGATGCCTTTGAGACGGGGCGATTGTTCCGCTCCGAAAATGAGACTGATGCTGCCGCCGTCGGAATGGCCGATCAGCACAAAGGGCCGGCCGGGCAGCAGAGCCTCGATCACCCGGGGTAATTCGACCAGTGCCGCGTGGTGGAGATAATGGATGGTGCGGGGATGGGGCAGGGGTGACGATTTTCCGTGCCCGAGCCGATCATAGACCAGCCCCGGACAGCCGGTGCGCAGACAGAGCTGCTCCGGGAAATCCCGCCACTGCTCGACACTGCCCAATCCCTCATGGAGGAAGAGAAGCGTGGGCCGATCCGCTTTGCCCGGGTATGCTTCATAGTACAAACGATTCGGTTCGTTCAGCTCAAGAATGCTCATCAGGAATCCCCCCGCCCGGCAATTTCCATCGTTGCCACCCCCAGTACCCGAGTACAGCCATCGCCCCGCCCACGGTATCGGCAAGGATATCCCCCGCGCTGACCATCCGGCCCGGTACAAAGGATTGATGGAACTCGTCGGAAATGCCGTACAACAGGCAAAACACCACCACCGCGACGTTGACAAGCAACGGCCGGTGCCCACGAAAATGCGGCGACAAGGCCAGGAGTGCGGTCAAGCCGAGCACCGCATAGACCAAACCATGCAGCACTTTGTCGATATTGACGATCTTGGGCAAGCTAAAGCTGTCGCCCGATTGGTGCGACTGAAAAAAAATAGCCCCCATGACCAGGACCACCGGGAGCACCCGAAACCAGCGGCTTTGCCAATTCATTGCAGACCTGTCAACCCTCGGTTGATTCGCCTTGTTCCACATGCATTTTGGCAAACATTTCCGGGGGAAAGCGCTTGCGCAACCGCCGGATGGCCGCGTGAATCTGCTGAGCAGGCGCCTTGTTCAGCCGGGATTCGGCTTTGTCGGCATAGGCGGTGAGGAACAGCTGCCGCTCACGGAGCGCAAAGGTGTGACTGAAGTTGATTTCGATGGTCTCAGGATTTTCGTCGATGGGCACCTCAAGGGCAACGCCGTTTGCTGCGACCTGAACCGCATCGGAATCGGTGATTTCCAGCAGCCAGGCGTCGCCGTCACCATCGCTGTAAAACAGAAAGACACCGAGCTCATGGAAGGCCGGTTTTTTCTCGACCGCCTGCTTCTGGATTTTTTCGATCGCCGCCATCAATGAAATCTTCATCTGATTGGTCGGATTGACGGTCGAGCCCGCCTGCTGAGCAGGCAGACAGCAATGTTTATACTTTTTCCCTGAGCCGCAGGGACAAGGGTGATTTCTACCGATTTTTCCCATACCGTTTGATCCTTAGTTGCTGGTTAAGTGACGCCTACCATACCCGCCTGTTTTATTTCAACATCTTTTCATACCCTGGATGACTCTGAGAATTCAAGAAAAAGCGCATGTTCTTTGCCCATCGCCCGCGACCATCGACCGGAGGCGATTATTTAAGGGAATTGCAGACCGGCGATGTGGTACCGCGACCAGATGGCCTTGAACTCCTCCCGATGTTCCAGGAGGATATCCACCAATTGCGGATCAAAATGTCGGCCGCGCTCCGCAACAAAATGGGCAAACACCGCCTCCCAGGTCCAGGCCTCATGGTAGACGCGCTTATTGGAAAGGGCGTCGAAAACATCAGCCACCCCGATAATCCGACCATGAATATGAATTGCTTCTCCCTGGAGCCCCTGCGGATACCCCCGCCCATCCCAGCGTTCGTGATGGAGGAGCACGATGCGGGCCGCGGCCTGAATAATCGGACTGGTGGAGCTCATCAGCAGGTCATGCCCCCGGTGGACATGGCTTTTGATGGTATCGTATTCTTCCGGTGTCAACGATCCCGGTTTATTGAGAATGGCATCGGGTATCCCGATTTTGCCGAGATCGTGGGTGGTGGAGGCGAGCTTGAGCATTTCCGCCTCCTCTTCGCCCAGCCCGTATTTGACTGCCAGGAGTTTAGCGTATTCAGCCACCCGGCGAACATGGCTGCCGGTTTCGGCGGACCGGCATTCCATGGTCTCGGCGATATGGAAGATGATCTCCTTCTGGGTATCTTCAATCCCCTTATGGAGAAAGAGATTGTCAAACGCCAGGGAG
>CAIMMA010000481.1 GCA_903842475.1 uncultured bacterium | reverse complement strand
TTTTTTGTCAGCGGAAACCGATGGCCACTGTCCCTGGTGCGGATGAACTGGACCTGGGTATTTTTTATAGCATCAAGGGGGCCGGGAAAGGGCGGATAACTGTGGAGAGGGGAACGTCGTCAAGCATCGATGTCAAGATCATGGATGGAGGGCTATCCTTCTGAAGTTACATAGAATGTCAAGCGGTCGTTCCTGGTGAATTTTTTGAAAAATCATGGTTAATAATGCTTGTCAGTCAGGCGTATTCACTGTATAGAGCGCTCCTTAATTAATGGTAATATTTTTTCTGTCCTTGACCCCATCAAGGATGGGGATGCTTTTTAATCGTTCTAGGAGAACAAGCAAATGCTTTATCCGGACCAGTTTGGAAAAGACCCTCTTTTTCCAAAAAATTCTGATTTTGCGGTAGTTTTTAAGGATGAATCGGCCGGTAGAGGAGTGATTTCCTACCGAGCCTTTAAAAAGGGTGAAGTTGTCGCCAGGATGGCGGGGCATGTCGTCAACGAAATCCGTCAGCACACCCTGCAGCTGACTCCGGAAACCCATCTTTTCGATCCCTATTTTTCAGGGTATTTTCTTCATTCCTGCGCGCCTAACATCTCGCTGAATATGATCGATATGACGGTCACGGCCCTGGAGGATATTCCTGCGGATAGTTTCCTCTACATGGATTACGCCGAGACCGAGGATGTGCTCTTCAAGCAGTTTCCTTGCTCCTGCGGAGCAGCAAGTTGCCGGGGTTGGGTCACCGGCCGGAAGGAAATGTTAAGTGCTGAAGTCATTGTGCCGGAACTGTTAAATAGTAATCAGGGCCTGGGTTGAATCAGCAATCGTATTATCGCTGGTGGCAGAGAGCCGATCTCTGCTACCAGCAGGAGCACCTCTTTTTTGCCGGTCGCCTGGTGCAAGGTCTGGCGGATCAATTCGGCACCCCCTCCTTTGTTTATTCCGCAGGCCGGGTCAAGGAAAACCTCAACCGGTTGCATTCGGCCCTGACCGACACTAATCTGGCGGGCAGGTATTCGCTTCATTACGCCATGAAGGCCAACCGATTCGCCCCCCTGCTGACCTTTCTCAAGCAGACCGGCCTGTGCGGCATTGATGCCTGTTCACCGGGAGAGGTCGGGCATGCGGTCAGTTGCGGTTTCACCCCGTCCGAAATTTCCTTTACCGCCTCCAGCCTTTCCGTGCAGGATCTGACGATGCTGGCGCGGTACGAAGGACTTTTTATGGATTGCGACAGTCTCCATGCCATTCATTGCTGGGGAAAGCTCAAACCACAGACCAGGATAGGCCTTCGGGTCAATCCGGCCATGGGCATCGGCCGGGCCGCTAATGATAAGCTGCAGTATGCCGGTGAGGCTACCACCAAATTCGGTATTTATCAGGAGCAGTTCGATGAAGCCCTTGAGGTTGCCAAGTCCTATAATCTGACGGTCAGTAAAATCCATTTTCATACCGGTTGCGGCTATCTGACGCCGCAGTTGGCACAACTCGAACGGATTATTGCCCATTGCTTCTGGTTCGTGGACCGAGCTGGACAGGTCGAGCGGGTCAATATCGGCGGCGGCCTCGGCGTTCCCCATGTGGCCGAGGATCAGCTCCTCGCCCTTGACCAATGGGCAACGGTGCTGGAGCGACAATTCGGCGGCCGGAACATCCATGTGGAGATCGAGCCGGGAGATTATCTGGTTAAAGATGCCGGACTGCTGCTGCTGGGTAAGACATTCGTCGAACGGAAACGCAACACGCTTTTTGTCGGTGTGGATGGGGGCTTTAACCTCGCACCTGAACCCGCCTATTACAACCTGCCCTTCCAGCCCGTGCCGTTGCGCTACGATGCCACCCCATGTTCTTTGGCGAGTGTAGTTGGTAATATCAATGAGGCCCTGGATGTGTGGTATGAGCAGGCCTGGCTGCCAGATCTCACCGAACATCGTCATCTGGCGCTGATTAATGCCGGAGCCTACTCGTCGGCCATGGCTTCCAACCATTGCATGCGCGGCCGGTTTAAAGAATTTCTGCTATTCTGATGTTCCGTCTTGCGTCGCTTGAGGCAACCGCACCGTTCCTGGTCGTGATTTCTGCACCGCTCGCTGTCTCTCCATTACAACCTGTTCTGTAACCCTCCTGTGGCCATGCCTTGGTTGGAAGAAGGCCGTAATTGGCAGCGGTTGAAAAAAAATCCGATCGCAAGGGTAACATAAAAACCTCAAGAGAGGTCTGCTGGCTTTGGGGGAGGTATTCAAAGGGGCGGGGGGAAACGGAGGGCGTCGAGGAAGCGTATTCGCGGATTCAGGAACCTTTTTTAATATGCTTGGCCGAAATATCGTGCTGTTTCATTTTATCGTAGAGCGCTGTCTTGCCAAGTTTGAGTTGATTGGCGGCGGTGGAAACATTACCGCTGTATTTATGCAAAGCCCGGTCAATAATGGCGGCTTCGAATTCCGCCACAATCGACTTGAGCGGCAGCAGGCCCAGTTTTTCATCGATATTGTAACTGTCGGTTTTCTGTTGTTCCATCCGCGGATCCTGATCGAACATCAGATCGTTATCCGTGATCATTTTACCTTTGGCCATGAGCACGGCGCGTTGGATGAGGTTTTCGAGTTCGCGCACATTACCGGGCCAGTCGTGGGTCAGCAAACGGTTGATGATCGATTTCGGTACAAAATCGATCTCTTTTTTGAAAGCCTCCCGGTAGTGATTGACAAAGTAGGAGACCAGTTCGACGATGTCTTCCTTGCGGTCCCGCAGCGGCGGCATCTCGATGTTGATGATGTTGAGGCGGTAATAGAGATCGAGACGGAATTTCTTTTCTTTGACCGCTTGCGCCAGATCGACATTGGTGGCCGCGATCACCCGGACATCGATCTTGACCGGTTCGGTGCCGCCGACCCGGAGAATCTCGCCGTTTTGCAGTACCCGCAGCAGGTTTACCTGCATTCTCGGGCTGATGTCGCCGATTTCGTCGAGGAAGATGGTGCCGCCGTCGACGACTTCGAATTTACCGACCTTACGGGCTGTGGCGCCGGTAAAAGCCCCTTTTTCGTAGCCGAAGAGGTCGGCTTCGAGGATGGAGTCGTTGATGGCGTTACAATTGATTTTGAGAAAGGGCTTGTCGTCCCTGGCGCTGGTTGCCTTGACCAGATTGGCCACCAGTTCTTTGCCGGTTCCGGATTCGCCGGTGATCAGGATGGTGGCGTCTGACCCGGACACCTGGTGGATCATCTCCCGCAATTCTCGCATTTTGCGGCTTTTACCCACCATCTTGTCGGCCTGGTGATGGTGCCCCAGTTGGCTTTTCAAGCTGTTGACCTGGCGGGAGAGTCGTTGCCGCATCTCCTCGCTGGCTTGTAATTCGCTGATTTTCTGTTGGAGAATGGTCTCGATGCTGGTGTTGAACTGGAGCAGTTCCCGTTCGAAGGTCTTGCGTTGGGAGATGTCGCGCATTACCAGCATGATCAGTTTTTCACCGGTATAGCCGACAAAGGGGACGGATGAATATTCCACGGTTGTGGTGCCGATTTGGGCTTCGGTCACCTTGCCGTTACCGGGTAATAACTCCGCTTGGGCCAGGCTTTCCAGGCAGGTGCGGCCGATCTCCTTCATGCTTTCGACCACAAGCGGCGGACAGGGGAAGCCGAAACAGGCCTTGGCGCTGCGATTCATATACTCAACTTCGAAGTCATCCCTGATCAGAAAGACCATCTCCGGCATGGCATCAAGCAGCGTCTGCCAGTTGGTGCTCAGGCGGTGGACTTCATCCTTAATGTTCGATAATGTCAGATCGTTAAGCGGCACGTTGTGATGATGATCCGGTTGAGGTCGCAAGGAAACGCTATTATCTGAGATAGAATACCACCCTGTTGCCCGGAAAACAATTTTTTTCCGTTAATTCGTAATTTTAATCTTGTAGTCCTTTGATTATATTATTTTTCTAAATATAAAAATTTAATAATTAATTACTCATTTCCGGAAAAAGGTTGGCGCTGCAGGGCGGCCACCAGCTGGCGATGGCCGGAAGGATAAGGAAAGTCCGATAGGTGCGATAGGGAAACCCAGGCCGAACGGGTCGCGGCGGTCAGCTTCGGCGCGGTCAAGGGGGCGGGAAGATGACAGATGAAACCGTGGAGGGTTACTCGGTAGCGGGTGTAGTGATGCACCACCGTGGTCAACGGGGCGAGGTCAAGGACCTGCCAGCCGGTTTCTTCCGCGACTTCCCTGGCTGCGGCCTGCATCGGGCTTTCCTCTTCCTTGAGGCGGCCACCGGGAAATTCCCACAAACCACCCCAAATGTCGTCGGGTAAGCGCTGCTGGATAAAATACAGGGACTCGTGGCGGATGATCCCGCAGGCCATGACAATATCGACGCGCTGCTGCCGGACGGCGGGCAAGGGGCGAATGTCCACGGTGTCCGCCTGCAGGGCCTGGCAGTAATCCTGGATCGGACAGAGGGGGCAGTCCGGTTTTTTGGGAGTGCAGACCAGTGCTCCCAACTCCATGAGCGCCTGATTGAAATTACGCGGATTGCCATGGTGGAGCAGGGCCTTTGCCATGGCAGCCAATCGTTTTTGGGTGGACCCCTGTTTGAGCGGGTCGTCGATGTCGGCCAGTCGGGCAAAAAGTCGTTCCACATTGGCATCGAGCAGGGGGTAGGGCAGGTTGAAGGCGATTGACAGGATGGCGGCGGCTGTGTAGGGGCCGATCCCAGGAAGGGCGAGCAGTTGCTGGTGGTTGGCGGGTATTGCGTTTCCGGTTTCAAGGAGCCGCCGGGCGGCACGCTGGATGTTGCGGGCGCGGCTGTAATAGCCCAGTCCTTCCCAAGCCTTGAGAATGTCCTGTTCCGGAGCTGCGGCCACGGCGGCCACATCGGGAAAACGGGCGATCCATCGCTCGAAATAGATCGCGACCCGCTCGATCTGCGTTTGTTGTCCCATGATTTCCGAGATCCAGACATGATATGGGGTGTAGGTTCGGCGCCAGGGCAGGGGCCGCTGGTTGGCGTCGAACCAGTCGAGCAGCCTTTGTTGGAAGTCGGCGATCACCCTTTCATTCTCCTTGTCAATCACCTTGCCTATCTCCTATAGTTTACCTTTGTTTTAACTTTCTCATTTCTTCTGCCCCGGCAAGGTATCATGACGTTTTGCAGCTGTCAAAAAATGATCAAGAGCTTGCTCTTCTTTCTCGGACTGTTGGGCCAATCGACTGCGGTCTGGGCGCTTGCTCCGGAGGAGGTGGCGGTGATTGCCAATGTGCGTGCCGCTGACAGCCTTGAGTTGGCTGAGTACTACCTGCGCAAGCGGCATATCCCCTTGGATAATCTGGTGCGGATCAGCACCACCTGGAACGAGCATTGTTCCCGAGCCGACTATAATAAAGAGATCCGCAAACCGGTCCAGGAAGGGCTTGCCAGAATCGGGAAAACCAGCCGGATACGCTGCCTGGTGGTCATGTACGGGGTGCCCCTGGCGATCCGTCCGCTCGATCCCGGCGATGACCAGCCGTTTGTCCTGCTCCAAAAAAGACTGCAGGCGTTGAAAACGGAACAGGAAGCAGCGAAGGAGCAGCGGCTGGCCGCGATTCTGGCTGAAAAACAGCAGGTCGAACAGCAGATCGCCCAACAAGAAAAGATGGACTCGCGGGCAGCTGTCGACAGTGAGCTCGCTTTGGTCCTGGCGGGGGACTATCCGCTGGAAGGCTGGTTGCCCAATCCCTATTTTCTCGGGTTTCATGATCAGAAAACTCTACTGACGCGGGATGCAGTGCTGATGGTCAGCCGTCTGGACGGACCCAATCCGGAAACCGTGCGGCGGCTGGTCGACGACGCCCTTTTGGTCGAAAAAACAGGACTGCGGGGCCGTGCCTATTTCGATGCCCGTTGGCCCAAGCCCGACAAAAAGGAGCAGAGCGGCTATGCCCTCTATGATGCGGCCCTGCATGCGGCGGCGGAAGGGGTGCGCAAGAGCGGTCGGATGGAGGAGGTGCGGCTCGATGCCCGCAGCGAGCTTTTCCAGCCCGGCGAAGCTCCGGATGCGGCGCTCTATTGCGGCTGGTACAGCCTGGGCCACTACGTTGATGCCTTTTCCTGGGTCCGGGGGGCGATCGGCTATCATATCGCCAGTGGTGAATGCGCCACCTTGAAACAGCCGGGTTCGCAGGTCTGGTGCAAACGCCTGCTGGAGGAAGGCGTGGCGGCCACCGTCGGGCCGGTGTATGAGCCCTATGTTCAGGCCTTCCCTCTGCCGAATATGTTTTTCCAAGCCCTGACCGAGGGGTATCTCAGTCTCGCCGAAAGCTATCTGGTCAGCCTGCCGTATCTTTCCTGGCAGATGGTGCTGATTGGCGATCCGCTTTACCAGCCGTTTGCCCCGAAGTAAACCCGCATATTTCACCAAAGATCCTCTGCCTTTCCCTGCTCGCCGGAGTGGCTGTCTGGTGAATTTTGCTTGGCAATTTAAGCAATTATGGTAGAAGGGAGCTTCTGTTTTTACCCTTTTCCCGCACTGGATCCGCCATGAATGCTCGTTTGCACCGTCAACTCTTCTCGCCGCGAATGCTGGTGGCTTTTCTCATGGGGTTTGCCTGCGGTGTGCCGCTGCTGCTGACCTCCTCGGTGCTCCAGGCCTGGATGACCGAGCAGGGGGTCGATCTCTCGACCATCGGGTTATTTTCCCTGGTGGGGTTGCCCTACACCCTTAAGTTTCTCTGGGCCCCGGTCTTTGACCGGTTTACCCTGCCGTTCTTCGGGCGGCGGCGGGGCTGGCTGCTGGCGATGCAGCTGGTGCTGATCCTGGCCCTGATCTGTCTGGGGCTGACCGATCCGGGGCATTCCCCCTGGCTGGTTGCGCTGGCCGCCTTTTTCGTCACCTTTTTCTCCGCTTCCCAGGATATTGTCGTCGATGCCTATCGGCGGGAGGATCTCCACGACAATCAATTGGGGCTAGGCAGTTCCCTCTATGTCAATGGCTACCGGGTGGGGATGCTGCTGTCCGGCAGCGGTGGCCTGATCCTTGCCGATCATTATTCCTTTGCCTGGGTTTACCTGCTGATGGCGGCTTCGCTCCTGGTCGGCGTGGCTACCACCCTGATCTGCCGCGAACCCGCCCTGACCATGGGCACGCCGCGGAATTTCCGGGAAGCGGTCCTGCATCCTTTTGTCGATTATTTCACCCGCGACCGGGCGCTTCTGCTGTTATTGTTTATCCTCCTCTATAAGATCGGCGATCAGATGGCCTCGACCATGACCACGCCTTTCTAT
>CAIMMA010000480.1 GCA_903842475.1 uncultured bacterium | reverse complement strand
TTGTCGACCTTTGTCCGGTCGGCGCTATGACCAGCAGGGACTTCCGCTTCAAGCAACGTTCTTGGTTCCTTACCAAAAGTCCCAGCATCTGTCATGGATGCAGTAAGGGATGCAATATTTTTATCGATCACAATCGAGAAAAATATAAAGACAATATCATCTATCGATTCCGGCCTCGGTTTAATGAAAAGGTGAACGGCTACTTCATGTGTGACGAAGGCCGGATGACCTATAAACTCGAAAATGACAATCGCCTCAATGTAGCGCAGGTGACCGGCAGGGATTCAGGATTCAATGAAGCAGTGGAAACGGTTCGTCGGGCTATGAGCCAAGCTCAAAAAACCGTAATGTTAGTCTCCCCCAATGCTTCTCTTGAACAATTGTTTACGGTGCAGCAGTTAGCCGTGGCCATGAATGCAACCCTCACAGGATACAGCGACGGCTATATCAAAAAAGACGATGGCGATGATTTCCTCATCAAGGATGACAAATCCGCCAACCGTAAAGCCTTTGCCCTTCTGGGGATTGACAGTTCCAAGGCTGGTTTCGATGCTGCCATCAACGGCGCCGACCTCCTGATCAGTTTTCAAAACGATTTGAGCCGGTCATTGAATGAAGGGGAAATGACCAAAGTATTGGAAACGGTCAAGCTGATTTCCATCAGCAGTTCTCTGGACGCTAGTGCCTTGAAGGCAGCCGTGGCCCTGCCGATCGCCTCGTATAGTGAAGACACCGGAAGTATTCTCAATGAAGACAACATGCTTCAGCGGTACGAGAAAGCGGTAGTCAAAAACACTCCGGCCTTTGATCTGATTCATGTTGTTCATCTCTTGGGGGGAGATATAAAGAATTGTCATGAGGCCCGGACCGGATTGAGCACCACCATTGCTGCATTGAAGGATGTCGATTTGGAGCAGATCCCCGGCGAAGGATTAGCATTAACTGAAAACGAGGTCGCAAATGTCGCAGCTTGATATCCTATTACTTATTCTCAGAGTAGCATTTGCAGCGTTTGTACCGCTCTGCTTCATTGCCGTCTGTGTCTGGATTGAACGACGTGGGTGCGCATATATTCAAGATCGGTCGGGGCCTAACCGAGCCAATATTTTTGGATTTAGGGCAGGTGGTCTGGTTCAGAATCTCGCAGATGCGATTAAGCTCATCACGAAGGAAGATGTTATCCCCGGGCATATCAAACATAAATTTTATTTTGTCCTTGCTCCGGTGATCGTATTTGTCATTGCTTTAGTTTCCTTTGCCGCTGTTCCTTTTGCAGATGCGCTCGTCATCAACGGCAAACAGTATCTCATGCAGGGCATCCCGACGGATCTGGGAATCCTGTGGTTCTTGGCTCTGGCAGGATTCGGCGTATACGGTATTATCCTTGCTGGTTGGTCCTCCCACAATAAATACGGTGTATTAGGTGGCTTGCGAGCCGCAGCTCAGGTTATCAGTTACGAGATCCCCATGGGGTTGGCAATCATCAGTGCTTTGGTCGTCTACGGGACCGTTAACTTAACGGAAATCGCCCAATTCCAGGGGCAGCTGCTGTTCGGCTTCATCCCCATGTGGGGCGTGGTTTTGCAACCCTTGGGAGCGATCATCTTTATTATCGCCGCCTTTGCCGAAACCAACCGTACGCCTTTTGATCTTGCCGAAGGTGAGAGCGAATTGGTTGCAGGCTTTCATGTTGAATACAGTTCCATGAAGTTCGGCATGTTTTTTATGGGGGAATATGTGGCCATGTTCACCTCCAGTGCTCTGATCGTCACCCTCTATTTCGGCGGATTTCAGATCCCCTGGTTTGCTACCGAAACCCTGGTGAATTTTGCCCGTCCTATGGCTGTGCTGCTCATGCTGCTCATACCGGTGTTCGCTAAATTGTTTATCATGTGGATAGCGAAGAACAACA
>CAIMMA010000479.1 GCA_903842475.1 uncultured bacterium | reverse complement strand
GCAATCAGGGGTTGCACGGCCTGTTATATTTGTTTTCATAAAAAAACCGGCAAGTGCGTCCTGGCCAAAGACCTGGTCAATGATTGCATTGCCAAGATGGTGGCCGCCGATGCCATTCTTCTTGGCTCTCCAACCTATTTTGCTGATGTGACCAGTGAGATGAAGGCTTTTATTGATCGCTGCGGCATGGTCGGCCGGGCTAACGGAGATCTGTTCCGCCGCAAACTCGGAGCAGCGGTGGTGGCGTCAGGCAGGACCGGTGCAATGCATGCCTTTGATACAATCAACCACTTTTTTCTGATCAATCAGATGATCATTGTTGGTTCAAACTACTGGAATATCGGCATAGGCCCAGAGCTGGGTGAAGTGGCCGATGATCAGGAGGGCATGCAGACCATGCGCCAGCTTGGCGAGAACATGGTCTGGATGCTTGAGAAAATAAAAGCTTAGGCTCTGGTGCATCAGTCCAGGCAATTGCAGTCAGGCTGCAGTAACATCGACGCCATTGCCAAAAAGACCTTGGCGTCTAACTCTGCAGGGATAAGGAGGGCAACAATGAAAAATATAACAGCGAGGATTGTGGTTATGACTCTCGGTTTACTTGGTTTAGCCGGTTGTGCCGGTGAGCGTCCCCATAACCTGGGAGCCAAGGCTGGGCTTCTCGCCCCGTGCCCGAATTCGCCCAACTGCGTTTCGAGTCAGACGGAGAACGAACGCCACCGAATAGCGCCATTGGCCTTCAGCGGTGACCCTGATGCAGCTTTTGCGCGCCTGAAGCTGGTTGTTTCAGGCCGGAGCGATACCACCATTGTGGATGATTCGCCCGACTACCTGCGGGTTGAACTGCGGACGATGCTGTTTGTCGATGATGGCGAATTTCTGCTGGACCGGACGAATGCGGTCATCCACGTCCGCTCCGCTTCGCGACTTGGGTATTCGGATCTTGGTAAGAACCGGAGCCGTCTTGAAGAAATCCGCGGCCAATTTCTTGCGCTTGAGGGAAAATAGCCCCACGGGAAGCAGATCATGAGGGCCTGGCAATAAACACAGGTCGACAAGCCCTACAGATTGACTGTTGTTAAGGGGATGTCTAATTTGCTTGATAGTGAGCGTTCTGATCTTTGCTGGTCTTGACTGCAACCGCATTTTTCGGCATTATTTGAAAAATGTGCAAGTTTTTTACCCCATGGTTGGCAACCATGGCATGGCATGGTCAATATGTGATTAATGAGAAACAAAGTACAAAAAAAAAACATGGAGGCTGTTATGAGTAACGAAAGTGGAAAAACCGGATTGGGATATGAAGAAATGGTCTGGATCCGGGACAAGGATGGAAAAGAATATGCCTGCCAATTCAATGATATAAAATTTATCAAGAGGCGGGAGGACCTGACCAATGAGGAGGTCGATCGCTGTGTGGATGTAAGTGACATCCTTAGCAAGGAAAATTGGTAGGCTCTTCGCTGATCCACCTGCCAGGTTCCACGCCCCGCCAAGGTTGCCTTGGTGGGGTTTTTTATTTTCAGATGACCGCTCAATCTCAGCTTTCCTGATTGTTTTGATGCTAGAGAAGGCCCCCCTGGGCACCCGGATTTTCCGCCGGAGCCCGGCAAGGGCTATTTCCTGGGTGCTCAGGAGTGCCGCTTTGCATCAAAATAAAGGATACCTTTACGCCGGTGGACCTCGATGCCATGCGGTCACAGACCTTTTCGAGCACCGAAGGGAACACCCCGCCCGGTTAACCGTCTCGCTGAGACGGGTAAGTGGCGCATCATTTTGCAAGAGGCTCAGGAGTAAACCTATTTATTCCAGCTAGTAGTGCGGACGGTCACAAGCCTGCCGCACCTGCTGCAGGAGGGCAAGAATGGAGAATGGCTCCTGAATGAAATTGCCCCCCTTCGTAAAGCATTCCCTGATTTGCTATGACATTTTCGGTGTAGCCGGACATGTAGAGCACTTTGAGCCCGGGGATACGACTCGATAAAAGCTGATCAACAAAAAGGGCTCACTCTTGTGGGCGATCCCGTTTGGGCACGGTATACTCCGCCCTGCACTCCGTGGTTATTACGACGCAACGAAATCCCCCAGTGCATGCAGGTAACGACTACGAAAAATATTGTGAAAGTCTTAAATGGGCATTGCCCGGTCAAAAATATAAACAGATTTTCCGTTTACAATACAACACAACAAGCCTAATTATCTAAGCAAGTTCTTTTCACCGAGTACAATCCTGCAAACCTTAAACGTTGGAGGTTATCATGAGAGATGGTGTTATAAAAAAAGAATATGAAAAAATGGTTTGGGTTCGTGACAAGGAAGGAAAAGAGTATGTATGTTACGTTACGAATATTAAAAAGAAAGAAGATCTTACTGAAGAAGAAAAAGCTAAATGCCTGGATCTTAATACCG
>CAIMMA010000478.1 GCA_903842475.1 uncultured bacterium | reverse complement strand
TCCCAGCCCAGCCGCTCAAAGAGCATGGGGCTGAATTCCAGGGCCAGGGTGGTGGTGTAAAAGATAACATGCATGGCCACGACCCACATGACCGAATGGTACTGCCACATGAACATCGGATGCGGCAACCGGAACGGGTGGCCGATATCGAGAAAGATGGCCACCACCGCCATCAGATACCCGAGAAAGGCGGTCAGGATCGCCGGTCGGACGATCACGTGGTATTTTTTCCAGTTAAAAATATAGACCGCGCAGGCGATGATAAAGCCGCCGGCCGCCATGGCCACGCCGCCGAGCACATCCATTCCCAGCCAGAAACCCCAGGGATAGCCATCGTTAAGGTTGGTGGCGGCCCCCAGCCCCATGACCATTCGATACGCGGCGACCGCGGCCCCGGCGATGATCAGCAGGACCATGACGATGGTCGCCGGAGTCCAGGTTTTAATGTTCGGATTTGATTCCATTGCTTCCATTGCGTTTCACCTCATATCCAAAGTGACGAAGTTGATCGACCACTGCACTGATGGTTTTTTCCATTCCGGCCTCTACTTCCGGCGAAAGACCGATACCGACCTCGAGCTGCTTGGGCTCTATCCCGTACAGGGTCAGATGCTTGGGCATGGTGTCGCACAGCTGGGCTGCGGCGAGCACATCGCAGATACCCAGCTGATGCGGGGTGGTCCGGGCCATGAAGGCCTGGGGCACATGCTCGTCCTCGACCATGACCACGGTCCCGGGTTCCATATCGTTGCGCAGGGCATCGATGAGGATGACATGTTCCTTATTGTCGATCATGGAGAGCAGCTCAAAACCCGCTGTGCCGCCGTCGACGCACTCCACCGAGGGCGGCAGGAGATAGCGGCGGGAAATCTCGTCCGCCGCCTTGCACCCTACCCCCTCGTCACCAATCAGCAGATTGCCGATACCCAGAACCAGCACCTTGACGGCCGGGTCCCCGATCATAAAACCTTGACCTTGGAGAGCGGGGTCTTTTTGCCGTCGACCAGATGGATGGCGCAGGCCAGGCAGGGATCAAAGCTATGCACCGTGCGCAGCACCTCGAGCGGCAGCTCGGGGTCGGCGATCGGGTTGCCCACCAGGGAAGCCTCGTAGGGCCCGAGGGCATCCTCGGCGTTGCGCGGGCCGGCGTTCCAGGTGGAAGGCACCACGGCCTGATAGTTCTTGATTTTGCCGTTTTCGATCACGATCCAATGGGAGAGCGTGCCGCGCGGGGCCTCGTGAAAGCCGGTACCACGCTGCTCGCCCGCGGGAAAGACCGGGGCGTTGAAGGTGTCGAGATCGCCCTTGCCGATATTGTCGACCAGAGCCTGCCACTGGACATTCATGGTGTCGTAGAGCACCCCACAGCGGATGACCCGGGCGGCGATTCGGCCGATGGTCGAGTGGAGGGCATCAATGCCCACCGTGGCGCCGGCCAGGGCCGAAACGGTCTGCAGGGTGGCGTCGACATACTTTTTGGTCGACTCATGCCCGGCAAGATACATGGCCACCACATGGGGCAGCGGGCCGACCTGGGCCGGCTTGCCCATGAAGGTCGGCGCTTTGACCCAGGAATATTTGTTGTCGTAATCGAAACCGGTGTAGTTGGGCACGGTATCCTCTTCGTAGGGCGAACGGTCCCAGTTTCCGTTATACCAGGCGTGCTTGATCGATTCCTTGATGCCGGTGTACAGCTGTTTTTCCTTCTGGCTGGCGATCGGAGCGAACTTGGTGAGGTCGCCGTCGGGGATATACCCGCCGGGCAGGGAGAAGACCTTGCCCTTGGTGTCCATAGGGAAATCGGGGACCGAGAGGTAATTGAGCACACCGGCGCCATATTTGGTCCAATCGGCATAATAGGCGCCGACCGCGGCCACATCGGTGAACATGGCCTGCTTAATGAAATCGCCGACCTCGTCGATCAGGGTCTTAATATGGAAGAGTTTTTCAATGGTCAGGTTGGAAGGGCTGTCGGGATTGAGCGGATTGCTGACCCCGCCAACGGCCAGGTTCTGGATATGCGGTGTCTTGCTGCCCAGAATAGCCACCACCGTATTGATCTTGCGCTGATATTCCAGCGCCTGGATATAGTGGGTGGCGGCGAGCAGGTTGACCTCGGGGGAGAGCTTCATCGCCGGATGGCCCCAATACCCGCTGGCAAACACACCCAACTGGCCCGAGCTGATGAATTTTTTCAAGCGGTCCTGGACCGCCTTAATCTCATTATAGCTGTTTCCCTTCCACTCGGAGAGTTTTTGTCCCAGGACGGAGGTCGCCTTGGGGTCTGCGGTGGTGGCCGAAACGATATCGACCCAATCCAGGGCGCAGAGTTGATAGAAATGGACCATATGATCATGGATGCCATGGGCGCCGATGATCAGGTTCCGGATGTACTGGGCATTCAGCGGGATTTCCAATTGCAGGGCATCCTCCACCGCCCGGACCGAGGCCATGGCATGCACCGTGGTGCAGACACCGCAGATCCGCTGGGCATAGGCCCAGGCATCCCTCGGGTCGCGGCCCTTGAGGATGATTTCAATCCCGCGCCACATCTGGCCCGAGGACCAGGCATTGGTGACCTTGCCGTTGTCGACTTCACAATCTATCCGCAGATGACCCTCGATTCTGGTTACGGGATCAATGGTAATTTTTCTGGCCATGTTGGTTCTCCTTTACACGCTCTTAGCAAGGGGACTTGCGTCACTTAGTTGCATTCTCCGCGAGGACAGGCGCCTGATCAACTCAGGACGCATCCCCCTTCCCGGCATCATTCTTCTTTTTATCGAGCTTCTGGGTCACCAGTCGGGTGATGGTGCCGGCAACCAGCAGGCTGCCGATCAACACCGGCACGTGGGACACATACTCCCAGGTGAAATCCGGATACACCTGTTTGGTGATTTTGGGATTGAAGCCCAGCTTGTCGAATGGCACGCCGGCCAGGAAGAGATACTGGGTGCCGCCGGCTTCTTCGAGCCCGTAGACATGGTCGACATACCCGGCCACCACCTGCTCGGTGCGCTCGGCGCCGTCCACCCGCTTGACCGGATAGGCATAGGTATCGCCGGCCTTGAGCGCCAGGCGCCGCTTGGCCTCTTCGCGCAGATCCGTCACCTTGCCGAAGATCGAGGCGCCGGTGGGGCAGAATTCGCAGCAGGCCGAATATTTGCCCTGGGCATACCGGTGATTGCAGAGCTGACACTTGACCACCGAAGGCGAGGCCTTTTCGAACTCGTACATGGGGATGCCGAAGGGGCAGGCCACCTGGCAGTACCGACAACCGAAGCATTTGTTCTTATTGTAGGTGACGATCCCGGTTTCCGGATTTTTTTGCAGCGCCGCCACCGGGCAGACCGAAACGCAGGCCGGCTCGATGCAGTGCAGGCAGTGGTTTTTAATGAAGGAAAACTTCTGGGTGCCCGGATCGCCGGCGGTTGCCTTTTCCTCACCCTTGTAGGCTTGGATGACGCACAGGGTCTTAGCGGTAAGACGTTGCGGAGCATCGTAGATTTTGTCCCCTTGCGGATATTCGTAGGGGACCTTGCCGGCGGTTTCCTGGTGATACAGGGCGCCACCGGGTTCCGAGTTGGCGAGCTTGCAGTTGACCATGCACGACTTGCAGCCAATGCACAGGGTGGAGTCGTAGAGGATGCCCACCGCATCCTTCGGCAGTTGCGGCACGGTTGCGGCGCGGCCGGGCGTGGCGCCCGCCGTCAGCATCAGGCCGGCACCCGCCGAAAATTTAAGAAAATCCCGTCTGTTTATTGCCATGGTATTCGCGCTCCCAAGCTGGTTGATCAGTCTTCCTTGCCGTCACGTTTGATCAAGGCCACCGTTGCCGCCCCCAGGGCCGCCCCGGCTACACCATAGGCAAAGCCTTTTGCGCCGCCGCCCTTTTCCGGAACGGCACTGTTTTGCTGCGCCGGCGGGGTCGGGTAGACCACCTTGGCCTTGGAGAAGAGCGGGCTGTTGAAACCGACCTTCTCTTCGGAGCACCCGAAGCAAGGGCTGCCGGTGGCCACCGGCCAACAGCCGGCGGTGTCGTTGAACGGGAGCGTGGAACAATTGTTATAGGTTTCCGGACCCTTGCACCCCAGCTTATACAGGCAGAATCCCTGACGGTGGCCGGCATCGCCGAATTCCTCGGCAAATCGGCCGGCGTCGAAATGGGCCCGCCGTTCGCAGTTTTCATGGATGAGGCGACTGTAGGCAAACTTCGGTCGCCCCTTGTCATCGAGAGCCGGCAGCTTACCAAAGGTCAGGAAATGAATGACCGTGGAAAGGAAATTGTAGGGATTGGGCGGACAACCGGGAATATTCACCACCGGAATCCCCTTGCCCTTGAGGATCTCATGCACCGGTGTGGCTCCGGTGGGGTTGGGAGCGGCGGCGGCCACCCCGCCCCAGGCGGCGCAGGAGCCGATAGCGATGACCGCAGCGGCCTGCGGCGCGGTCTCCAGGAGGATATCGAGCGACGGTCGACCGGCGACCATGCAGTATACCCCTTTGTCCTTGACCGGAATGGCACCGTCCACCACCAGAATGAACTTGCCCTTGTTCTCTTCGATGGATTTGGCGCGGAAAGCCTCGGCCTGATGTCCGGCCCCGACACAAAGGGTCTCGGAATAATCGAGCGAGATCAGATCAAAAATCAGGGTGACGATATCGGGATGACCGGTCCGTAAAAGCGATTCGACGCAACCGGTGCACTCCTGGCCGGAAAGCCAGATCACGGGAGGTCTTTTCGCCGAGGTAACAGCCTCGGCAATCTGTGGCACCGCGCTCAGCGGCAGCCCCATCGTTGCCGCCACCGCCGTACAGAATTTCATGAAATCCCTGCGAGTCACGTTACCCAACAGATGCTCAATGCTGCCCACAACCTTCGACTCCATCAGCTACCTCCTTGATGTACAGTTACACTGCCTATGTACGCATACCGACCGAACACACCCCTATCTGCAAAAACATCCTGCATTTTCCTTTATGACTCTATATAACCTAAAAGTTCGCTGTGCAACAAATACCCATATTGGCACAACTCGCACAACGCATCGCAGCGCTCCCCGTCCGCTGGATCAGCCATAAACCGATGGCCAGGTTGCGTTCTTCGCGTTTCC
>CAIMMA010000477.1 GCA_903842475.1 uncultured bacterium | reverse complement strand
CGGCATCGTCCCCGCAGACCGCGATTCCATTTTTCCCGAAGACGTCGCTATCTCGTCGGAAGTCACCCTACCCCTCTAGCCGAAGCTCACGATTTCACGTTTACTTCGAAGGTCATCTCCTGCCGCGAGGTTCGCCTTGACACCCGTGGCTTCTTTTTCTATACACAGCCTTTATTCTATTTTTCGCTGGACGGCGTAAGTCTTGGAGGAAACCCATGCAACCTGATCCGAATCATTCGGCCCAGTGGGAGATGCATGTCTCCAACCTTCTCTCCCCACTTTACCCGCTCCTGCGTTGACGAAATCCCCATTTTTATTGATAGAGGCCCTCCATGTCCGCACTTGCCGGGAAAACCGCTGAGAACCTGAAAAAAATCAGGGAAACCAAGCCGTTGATCCACAACATCACTAATTTCGTGGTGATGAACTATACCGCCAATGTGCTTCTGGCTTGCGGTGCCTCCCCGGTTATGGCTCATGCCGACAATGAGGTGGAAGAGATGGTCGACCTTGCCGGCGCCCTGGTGCTCAATATCGGCACCCTGACCGATGGTTGGGTGACGGCCATGATCAAAGCCGGACGCCAGGCCTCGGAACTGGGCAAGCCGATCATTCTCGACCCGGTGGGTGCCGGAGCCACCGCCCTGCGAACCAACGCCGCCAAAGCGATCCTGGCCCAAACCTGGGTGAGTGTGGTCCGCGGCAACGCCTCCGAAATTCTCTCTCTGGCTGGCCAGGAATCGGCAACCAAAGGGGTCGACGCCATTCATTCGGTGACCGAAGCCGCTGAGGTCGCCGGCACCCTGGCCCGTGAACTGGGCACCACCTTGGCTATCACCGGCCCCACCGATCTGGTGACCGACGGCAGAAGGACCCTGACCATTGAGGGCGGCCATCCGCTTATGACCCGTGTCACCGGCACCGGTTGTTCGGCCACCGCCCTGATCGGTGCCTTTCATGCGGTGGATAAGGATTCGGTCTCCGCTGCCGCCACCGCCTTGGCCTTTTTCGGCGTTGCGGGGGAAGTTGCCGGCATCGGATCCGTGGGTCCCGGCACCTTCATGATCCGCCTGCTCGACGCCCTCTATACGCTCACCCCGGAAGAGGTGGAGGCCCGGTGCCGCATCGCTAAGGGTTGACTCCAGCCATGATCGATTTTTCCCTCTACCTGGTGACTGACCGGGGCCTTTCCCTGGGACGAACCACCATCGACATCGTTCGGTCCGCCATCAGCGGCGGCGTCACCTGCGTGCAGCTCAGAGAAAAACAGGGCTCTACCCGTGAATTTATCGCGGAGGCGCTTGCCATTCGAGCACTGCTGGATGGGCTGGAGACACGCATTCCGCTGATCATCAACGACCGGATCGACGTGGCAATGGCCATCGGCGCCGACGGTGTCCATCTCGGTCAGACCGACATGCACATCAGCGATGCCCGCCGCCTGGCCGGCTCCTCCTTGTTTATCGGCATCTCGGTGGAATCGGTGGCCGATGCCATCCGCGCCGAGGCCGAAGGGGCCGACTACATCGGCGTCAGCCCGGTCTTTGCCACTCCCACTAAAAACGATACCGCCCCACCACTCGGCCTGGCGGGCATCCGAGCCATTCGGGCTGCTGTCTCCCTGCCGCTGGTTGGCAT
>CAIMMA010000476.1 GCA_903842475.1 uncultured bacterium | reverse complement strand
GGGCGATATCGCCATGGCGATATTCAGCAAACACCATGATGCCCGAGTAACTTGCGATGTCAGCTTGTTTTTTTCTCTCGGCCGTTTCGATATACAAGGCTTGGGTCGGACAATTCTCAACACAGGCCCCACAAAGCGTACAGGATTCGTTAACCACGGCACAATCATCCTGCACGGTGATGGCGCCAAAAGCGCAACTCGACGCACAAAGTCCACAGGCTGTACATTTATCGCTATAAATTATAAGCATTGGAAGAGGTACTCAATTATCAGTAGCAGACGGACTGCTTTCTAGAGATATGCCTTAAGACATGCAACCAATTGGTCCACCTGCTCTTCGACACTTCCTGAAAAAATTTTGCGATCCCCACGGGCCTCAGGGGAAAAAACCCGAACAACCTGGGTCGGGGAACCGGCCAGGCCAATGCATTGAGGGTCCGCACCAATATCGGCAGCGGAAAACTTGGTGATCTCGAACTTTTTGGCCTTCATTTTACCTTTCAAAGAAGCGACCCGCGGCTCATTGATATCCTTGACAACGGTCAGTAGAGCTGGCAACGGCAGGCGCAGTACGTCAAAGCCGTCATCCATCATCCGTTCCACCTCAATACTTTCTGTAGTGACCGAGCGGGTTTTCTGGATGCAGGTTGCAAACGGGAGTTGCAAACGATAGGCGAGTCCCGGGCCGACTTGAGCAGTGTCGCCATCGATGGCCTGCTTACCGCAAAAGATAAGATCGAACAGCCCTAAAGTTTTCACGGCATTGGCCAAGGTATAGGAGGTTGCCCAAGTATCCGCACCAGCAAAGGCCCGATCCGAGATTAACACCCCGTCATCAGCACCACAGGCAATAGCCTCACGCAGAACCGCCTCGGCCTGCGGCGGTCCCATGGTGATTACCGTTACCTTCCCGCCCATCTGTTCTTTGATGGCTACCGCCTCTTCTAGAGCATGGCGATCATAAGGGTTCATGATTGCATCCACGCCTTCGCGCGCCAAGGTATTGGTTATCGGGTCCAATCGAACATCTTTAGCGTCCGGAACTTGTTTGACACAAACAATTATATGCATGCCCTGCTTCTCTCAAGAATATTCTTTGTTCAATTCCTGGCCGATAACATTGCGCTGGATTTGATTAGTGCCTTCATAGATCTGGAGAATCTTGGCGTCGCGCATCATTTTCTCAACAGGATACTCTTTCATATACCCATACCCGCCAAGGACCTGGACAGCATCGGTCGTCACTTTCATCGCCATATCAGTAGCGAAAACCTTGCACATGGAAGAGGCTTTGGACATATTTTTTGGATTGCTGTCGATGTGCCGCGCAGCGGCATAGACCAAGGCCCGACCGGCTTCAAGTTGAATAGCCATGTCGGCCAGGATATGCTGCACCGCTTGAAAACCAATAATAGGCTTACCGAACTGGACACGCTGTTTGGCATAAAGCACCGCCTCGTCAAGAGCAGCCTGGCCAAGACCGATCGCCAGGGAAGCGATGCCGGGTCGGGACATATCCAGGGTTTTCATAACCGTTATGAAACCGGTCCCCTTTTTCCCAACGAGCCGGTCTTTAGGTATTCTGCAATCTTTAAGAATGAGCTCACGGGTTGAGGAGGAGCGAATCCCCATTTTGTCTTCTTTTTTCCCGTAGGAAAATCCGGGGTCGCCATCTTCGACGATAAAAATAGAAGCACCACGAGCGCCCTTACTGGGATCGGTCAACGCGACAATTGAATAAATCTGGGACTCACCGCCGTTGGTGATCCATTGCTTGGTTCCGTTGAGAATCCATTCCTCGCCATCCAAGACAGCGGTGGTTCTGATTCCCGAGGCATCACTGCCGGCGTTGGCTTCGGTCAACCCGAAGGCCGCCCACCGTACACCGGAGGCGATATCGGGCAAATATTTTTGCTTCTGTTCCACACTGCCGGCAATCATGACCGGAAAAATACCCAGTGCGCTGGCCGCGTAACTGGTGGCCACGCCAACGCAACCACGGGCCAACTCTTCCAAGGCAAGCACGATATCGTAACAGCCACCACCAAGTCCACCGTATTCTTCCGGTACAAATATGCTAAACAAATCCGCTTTAGCGATGTCTTGCAATATCGCTTTGGGGAATTGATTTTTTTCATCCAATTCCGCGCGCACCGGGATAATTTTCTCATTGGTGATTTCCCGGGCGGTATCGATAATCATCTGCTGTTGTTCAGTAAAAAAATAATCCACAAATACTCTCCTTAGTATCTTACCACCGCATGAGCAGCGAACCCCAGGTGAGGCCGCCGCCAAAGGTACACAACAGTACAATCTCTCCACGAATCAGGCGTCCCTGTTTATTGGCCTCGTCCAAGGCGATAGGGATGCTGGCGGCTGAGGTATTACCATATTTGCCAAGATTGACGAAAACTTTTTCATCCGGCATTTTCAGCCTATCCTTTAAATTATTAAGGATACGAATATTAGCCTGATGAGGAATCATTAGATTGATATCATCAAGGGTTACCCCATGCTTCTCCATCAAGCCGGTAACCGCGTTTTCCATTAAACGGACAGCGTGTTTAAAAATATCGCTCCCATTCATCTGAATGAAAGAACCCTGCCAATTTTTTTGCTGCAGATCAGGATTAAGACTTTTGGGGCTGTCCATATACAACAGGTCCCACAACCTGCCATCGGCATGGAGACTGCTGCCAAAAACGCCACGGCCGTCAGCCGCCCCCCCAATGACAACAGCACCGGCCCCGTCGCCAAAAATCACACAGGTGTTTCGATCTTCCCAGTTGACCCGTGCAGAAAGCGTCTCCGCACCAATCAACAAAATTTTCATATCCGGGCGGCTCTGGATGTACTTACTGGCCATGTCCAACCCATAGGTAAATCCGGCGCAAGCAGCATTAATATCAAAGGCAAAAGCATTAACCGCGCCGATTTCCGCCTGTACGAAGCAGGCTGTGGAAGGCATGATCATGTGCGGAGAAATGGTTGCGACGATGATAAGGTCGAGCTCGGAGGGTTCAATACCTGCATTGGCCATGGCCCGCTTGGCAGCGGTGGTGGCCAATTGGAAATTGAGTTCGTTCTCGCCTGCAATATGCCGGTTACGGATACCGGTCCTTGAGATGATCCATTCGTCAGTGGTATCGACCATCTGTTCGAGATCAGCATTAGACAACGCTCTTTTCGGCAGGCAGGAACCAGTTCCAAGTATGACAGCTTTATTCATTAATGAACCTGCTTCTAAGCGGCGTATTCGCCTAAGGCTTGAACAATAGCTTCGTTGACGCGGTTGCGCACCATGTTAGCCGCAACCTCTATGGCATTGCGGATGGCAATGGCGTTGGAGGACCCGTGACAGATGATCCCGGTCCCATCAATTCCAAGCAGCGGGGCCCCGCCATACTCGGCGTAATCGACCTGTTTTTTAAAACCTTTGAAGGCTTCACGAATAAGCAGGTACCCCAACTTGGCCCGCCAGGTTTTCATAATTTCTCTTTTTAGCATCTGCATGGCCGCTTCAGCTAATCCTTCGCTGATCTTCAAGGAGATATTGCCGACAAATCCGTCGCAGACAATGACATCGACATCACCCTTATAGACATCTCGCCCTTCGACATTGCCGATAAAATTGAGCGGGCTCTGCTTTAAAAGCTCATATGTTTCCTTGACAAGAGCATTGCCTTTGCCGGTTTCTTCACCAATACTAAGAAGACCTATGCGGGGTTGGTCGAAATTAAGCAGCAAACGTGAACAAGAAGACGCCATCACCGCGAATTGATACAGATGCTGCGGTCGACAATCGACATTGGCTCCAATGTCCATGAGCATGACCGGTTTTTTCAAGGTTGGGAAAAAACTGGCGATTCCCGGCCGGGATATCCCCGGAAGCCGCCCGAGTTTCCGGACGGCAGCAGCCATGGTTGCTCCGGAATTACCGGCTGAGACAACGGCGTCTGCCTGACCCTTTTTCACCAGATCGAAGCCGACCATGATGGTGGCTTCTTTCTTCTTCCGGACCGCATCCACCGGCGAATCATCCATGGTGATAACTTCCGTCGCATGGTGCACGAAGATTCGCCCGAGGAGATCACTGCTGCCGGCAGCAGCAGCATGTTCGGATAGCTGCTGTTCTAATATAGTACGAGGGCCAATCAGAATGACTTCGAGACCTTCCGTATCTCGAACCGCGGCAAGTGCGCCTTGGATCGCCATTTCTGACCCCCGGTCGCCTCCCATGGCGTCTAGGGCTATCCTCACCGTATTGCCTAATTAAGATCTTCCCCAAGACTGATAACATTCCTGCCTTTATACATGCCGCAACCACCGCAAAGCTGATGCATCATCTTCGGTTCGCCGCACTCAGGACACTTGCCGACGTTTGGTTTAACTAAAGCGTCATGCGCACGGCGTTGCCTGGTCCGTGAATGAGAATGTCTTCTTTTAGGTAAAGCCATTGTATTCCTCCATTATATTCTGTGGTTATCCGCCTGCTAGAACAGAACCGGCTCTATGCCATGCGGACAATTTATGATTTCAAGAAACTTTTTTTTTCAACTGCGCAAGGGCCGCAAAAGATCCGAGGGGATGTTCATTGGCACAATTGCATTCGGCAAGATTGCGATTAATTCCGCATTGGGCACAGAGGCCTTTGCATTGCTGCGAACACAACATCTTCAGTGGCAGCGAAAGATACAACTGCTGCCGCAAAACATCGTCAAGATCAACAACCGGTTCATCGAGAATGATGCTGTCCAAATCAGACAAGGTTCGCTCAAGCTCTTTCACCTGCCAGGACTCTGTCGATTCCATCTCGAAAAGGATCAGCAATTCTGTGTCCACATCGACATCATAGGAGCCAAGACAACGGTCACAAGTCAAGGAGAGCCGAGTTTGCAATCGGCCTTGCATCTCAACCTTGTTGTCGCCCTTGCGCTTCAAAGTGCAATGCGCCGAGAAAGGCTCCTTCACCGAAAAGTCTTGCTGCGACACAAGGCTATCAAAACGATGCACCTCGTAACTGTTTCCAGATAGTGAAATTTCGCTAAACGCAATCCTCATTCCTGCTGCAACCCCTACACGCCTTGGTTGGATTTTGGTCGAAGCTGTAAATTATACAAAAAAAAAGATGATCCGCCAACTAAAAACACAGCGAGAAAGAAATTGTCGCCGAAAAAGCATGTTAGCATCGAAAAAAAAGGATGAAAAAAAGGGGAACAAGAAGGAAAAAATCAAACAAACGAGGTAATGTTCACTGGGTCGAATCAGGGCTCGGCCCAGTGAAACAATCAACTTTTCTGCTGTTCTTTTTCTATATTAGCGATCTTCTCTTTTATTTGCTTAACAAGGCCAGCATACCCATCTTTTGTCAGGATTTCCTTGAATTGCTCCATATAATTACGGACTAGGCTCACTCCTTCGATGACCACGTCGTAGGC
>CAIMMA010000475.1 GCA_903842475.1 uncultured bacterium | reverse complement strand
TGGTGGGCGAAACAGGGCTCGAACCTGTGACCCTCGGCTTGTAAGGCCGATGCTCTCCCAGCTGAGCTATTCGCCCCAGTTGTTGACGGTGTATTTATCAAGATAGGCCTAGTCCGTCAAGCAAAAAAACATAACCTCTACAAAGTAATACCTATTTTTAAAGGCGCAGGGATCTCGATCACTGGTAAATGATTAAATTACTGTGCCGGCGTGTTGTGCGAAGAAATGGTAAAGTCGCTGAAAATGGATTCCATGGAGACATCTTTAAACAAAGTCTCCCCTGTCTTCACCATCAGGGCTTTCTGCAAAACCTCATCGACGTCGTCGACCAGCTCGATGGTCAGGCTGTTGCGGACCTTCTGCGGTACATCACGGAGATTGCGCTCGTTTTCCCGGGGAATCAAGACATGGGTGATATTGCCACGCTTGGCTGCCAGCAGCTTCTCGGTAAGACCGCCGATGGGCAGAACCCGCCCCCGCAGGGTGATCTCTCCGGTCATGGCCAGTTTACGATCCACCGGCAGTTTGAGGATGGCCGAAACGATGGCGGTGGCGATGGTGATCCCGGCGGAGGGTCCATCTTTGGGGATCGCGCCTTCCGGAACATGGACGTGGATATCGATCTTCTGATAAAAATCGGTGTCGATCCCAAGCCGCATGGCCCGCGACCGGACGTACGACATTGCTGCCTGTACCGACTCCTGCATCACATCGCCGAGCTTGCCGGTGATGGTCAGTTTACCGGAACCGGGCATAATTGTGGCTTCGATCTGCAGCAATGCACCGCCGACCTCGGTCCAGGCCATGCCGGTGGTCAACCCAATCTCGTCGTGCTCTTCCGCGAGGCCGAAACGATACTTGGGAACCCCGAGGTAGCGTTCAATGGATTGAGGTGAAATCCGATATTTCTTCCTTGGCTCTTTGTTTTTAAGCCGTTCACGCGCCACCTTGCGGCAGACGCTGGCAATCGTTCGCTCAAGGCTGCGGACACCGGCCTCCCTGGTATAGCGGCGAATAATATCCAGGACGGCTTTTTCGTTAATGGCAATCTCGTCTTTTTTGAAACCATTGGCTTCCAATTGTTTAGGCAACAGGAAGTCGTTGGCGATATTGAGTTTTTCTTCCTCAGTGTACCCATTGAGCTGGATAATCTCCATGCGATCCTGCAAGGGTACGGGAATGCCATGAAGATTATTGGCTGTGGTGATAAAAAAGACCTCGGAAAGATCGTAATCCACATCCAGATAATGATCGTTAAAAGCGTAGTTCTGTTCGGGATCAAGCACCTCAAGCAATGCAGATGAAGGATCACCGCGAAAATCGACGCTCATCTTGTCGACTTCATCAAGACAGAACACCGGGTTGACCACCCCGGCCTTTTGCATGGACAGGATGATTTTGCCGGGCATGGCCCCGATATAGGTTCGACGATGGCCCCTAATCTCGGCCTCGTCCCGGACCCCTCCCAATGACAGACGAACGAACTCGCGCCCCATGGCACGGGCAATGGACCGACAGACCGAGGTCTTGCCAACACCGGGAGGACCGACCAGACAAAGGATCGGCCCACGAATCTTTTTCACCTGGGCTTGTACGGCAAGGTATTCGAGAATGCGTTCTTTCGGTTTTTCAAGGCCGTAATGATCTTCGTCAAGCACCGACTCAGCCTTGTCGATATCGATTTTTGATCGCGACTTCTTTTTCCAGGGCAGGCTGAGGATTGCATCGATATAGTTGCGCACCACCGTGGTTTCCGCCGACATGGGCGGCATTTGCCGAAGTTTTTTAAATTCCTTGGCTACTTTCTCCTTCACCAATTTAGGCAGAGATTTTTTTTCGATGGCCAGTTGGAGTTCACTCAGTTCATCACCACTTTCGCCCTGCCCCATTTCCTCCTGAATAACACGCATCTTTTCCGACAGATAATAGTTGCGCTGGGTGACACCCATTTTTTTCTTTACCTTGGCATGGATATCTTTCTCCATTTCGGAGAGTTCCATTTCCCTATAAAGAATTTCCAGCACCCTGGCGATGCGCGAGGGCAGAGAAACCATCTCAAGGATTGATTGTTTTTCTTCGGTTTTCAACTGGATATGCGAGGTGACCAGGTCAACCATCCGGGAAGAATCGTCCAGGGAGGTGATCGATTTAAGAACCTCCCGTGGCAGTTTCTTGTTGCTCAAGGTGTATTGATCAAAGGTTTTGCGGAGTTCCCGGATATAGGCGGGGACATCGTCCCGCTCGACATCGACATCCGGGGCCTCGACCAACCTGACCGAATAAAAGGAATCCTCGCTTCCACCGTTTTCAAAGCCGCCGACAATAATGGCGCGACGCTTGCCTTCAACCAGCGCTTTAATTGTCCCATCGGGCAGGCGAAGCAACTGCATGACCGAGGCCAGCGTTCCCAGGGAATAGAGATGACGCTGTTCGGGGTCATCGACCCTTGCATCTTTTTGGGTGACCAAAAAAATAAGCGAACGGTTTTCCATGGCGGCCTCAAGGGCCAGGATCGATTTTTTTCTCCCCACCACCAGCGGTGCGACCATGCCGGGGAAGAGGACAATGTCCCGAAGCGGCATCAAGGGGTAGGTTTCAACAGTCCGTTCACTCATAGGCGCTTCTTAGGCAATCTTTTTTGTTTCAGCATTATTATAGAGAATCACAGGATATTCTCCCTGGGTCACTACCTGTTCGTTAATCACGCATTCGGTGGCATGATCGTCGGAGGGCAATTCATACATGACATCCAGCATGCATTCCTCCATCACCGAACGCAAACCTCGGGCGCCGGATTTCCGGGCAAGCGCCTTTTGCGCAATGGCCTTGAAGGCGCCTTCGGTGAACCGCAAGGTGACGCCTTCGTAGCCAAACAACTTCTGATACTGCTTGCTCAAAGCGTTTTTGGGTTCTTTCAGTATCCGGATCAGATCGTCCTCAACCAGTTCTTCCATAGTGGCAATCACCGGCAGACGCCCGACCAATTCAGGAATCAGACCAAATTTAAGCAGATCCTCAGGTTGAATGCTTGCGAGCACCTCGCCGATGGTACGATCCGTCTGGCTCACCACCTTGGCGCCGAACCCCATGGCCTGGGTACCGGTCCGTTTTTTGATCACCCCGTCAAGGCCGACAAAGGCTCCGCCGACAATGAACAGAATATTGGTGGTGTCAATACGGACCAGTTCCTGCTGCGGATGCTTGCGCCCACCCTTGGGAGGCACCGATGCCATGGTCCCCTCGATGATCTTGAGCAGGGCTTGTTGCACTCCCTCGCCGGAAACGTCGCGGGTCAGGGAGGCGGAATCTGATTTCCTGGCAATCTTATCGATCTCGTCGATATAGATGATTCCCCGCTGGGCTTTTTCAATATCATAATCAGCGGCTTGCAACAAACTAACCAGGATATTTTCCACATCCTCGCCAACATATCCGGCCTCAGTCAAGGTGGTCGCGTCAGCGATGGTGAACGGTACATTGAGCAGCCGGGCAAGCGTCTGGGCGACCAGGGTTTTGCCGCTGCCGGTGGGACCGATCAGAATGATGTTGGATTTTTGCAACTCGACATCATCGTTATCGCCGGCGGGTGCATTAATCCGTTTGTAATGGTTGTGCACGGCCACGGAAAGGATACGTTTGGCCTGTTCCTGGCCAATGACATACTCATCGAGATGGGCCTTGATTTCCTTCGGCTTCAGCACCGGCTGTCCCGGGTCGAATTCCATGCCTTCTTCCCGGGAAGAATCCATGACAATATCATTGCACAGCGCGATGCATTCATCACAGATATAAACGTTGGGACCGGCGATCAGTTTACCGACTTCTTCCTGGCTTTTGCCGCAAAAGGAACAGGTGCAGGAAACGCTGTGTTCGTCGTGAAATTCGTTACTCACCTTTACTTCTCCCCGCCCAAGTCCTCGCGGCTGGTCAAGACTTTATCGATAATGCCGTACTGACACGCCTCGGTTGCGCTCATGAAATTATCGCGCTCGGTGTCGGCCTGCACTTTTTTGATTGATTTGCCGGTATGTTTGGACAAAATGGTGTTGAGATCGTGACGCATCCGCAGAATTTCCCGGGCATGGATATCGATATCCGTGGCCTGGACCTGATACCCACCCATGGGCTGGTGAATCATGATCCGCGAATTGGGCAGCGCGAAGCGTTTCCCCGCCGCGCCACTGGCCAACAGCAACGCGCCCATCGAGGCGGCCTGTCCCATGCAGAGGGTGGCCACATCGCAGCGGATGTACTGCATGGTGTCATAAATGGCCATCCCGGCGGTAACCGACCCGCCGGGTGAATTGATGTAAAAAGTGATGTCCTTGTCCGGGTCGTCGGCCTCAAGGAACAGCAATTGGGCGACAACCACGCTGGCCACGTCGTCATTGACCTGACTGCCTAAAAAAATAATCCGCTCTTTCAGCAGCCGCGAATAGATATCAAAGGCCCGTTCGCCACGCGGGCTCTGCTCAACAACCATGGGTACCAAGTTCATTCTGTTCTCCAAAAAAACACTTCTGGGCAGCGGGTTCATCCCCGCTGCCGGATAGATTCAGCGAAAAACCGGGGATCAGGCCTCGGTTTTTTCGGTCGCGGCAGGGACAAACGGCACTTCGGTTATCTTTGCCTGTTCCCGCAGAAAATTGAGCACCTTCTCATTGTGAAGCTCGTTCATAAACGGCAAGATTTCCTCACGACGCTTGAAATATTTCTTCACTTCGTCGATGGTCATATTGTACTGGTCGGCGATACGCTGATACCCGCGCTGAATATCCTCGTCGGCAATTTTGATTTCTTCGACTTCGGCAATTTTTTTCAAGAGGAAATCGCCTTTCACCCGATTGGCAGCAACCTCTCTGTTTTTTTCGACCAATTCGTCAAGATTAATACCGGCCGATTCGAACGACAAGCCGCTCCGCTTGAGATTCTCCTCGGTCTGCTTAAGCATCTCCTGGATCTCATAATTTACCAGACGCTGCGGTACTTCAAAGGGGTTGAGCTCGATCAGCTTGTGCATGAGCTTGTCGTCGAGGTCGCCCTTCAGGGCGTCATCCTTGGTCTTCTGCAGACGGTTGCGGATGTCTTGCTTCAAGTCTTCGAGGCAGGTCAACTCCGGCTTGATGTCCTTGGCAAACTCATCATCAATGTCTGGCTTGATCCGCACTTTGACATCTTTGATATCCACTTTAAACTCGACCTTTTTCCCGGCGAGCACCGGGTTCGGGTAATCGGCGGGGAAATCAATATCATATAGAGTTTTGTCGCCCTTCTTCAAGCCGAAGAGCTTCTCCTCGAAATCCTTGCCCAGTCGGTGCATGCCGATATCGACATTGAAATTTTCATTGCGGACCTCTTTCAAGGCCTTGCCGTCATGAAAACCTTGGAAATCAACCACCGCCAGATCGTCCATGCCAATCCCATGGCCCTCCTCGGCAGTCTGTAAAACGGCCTGATGCCGCTGCAGGAGCTTGATCTCCTTATCGATTTCCTCATCAGTCACGGCCATGACCGGTTTTTCGACTTCAAGCCCCTTGTACTCTTTCAAATCGATCTGCGGCTTGATATCAACCATGGCCACATAGACAAAGGCGCCGTCTTCGGTGAATTTATGCTCAGCAATTTCGGGATGCACCACCGGATCGATCCCTTCTTTCTCGATGGCATCGAAGTAGGTGTCCTGCACCAGTTTTTCGCCGACCTCTGCCTCAACCTGCTCCCTGAAATTCTTTTCGAGAACACTCTGGGGAATTTTACCGCGACGGAACCCTTTGAGTTTAACCTCTTTATTGATCTTGCCAAAGGCCTTCTCAAGGGCTTGTCCCACGGTTTCACGGGGGAGGGTGATGGTCAGTTTTCTGGTCAGGTCAGAGAGATTTTCGACGGCGATTTCCATGGAATGCGGTTCCTTTTGTTCGGTTTCCTGCGGCTATTACCCCGACAGCGTTAGTTATTTTTAGCTCGCTTTGCCAACATCCTGCCCGCGTGCTGTGCTTGTTCCTCAGGTGTTGCTGGTGCGAGAGGGGGGACTCGAACCCCCAAGGGTTACCCCGCTGGATCCTAAGTCCAGTGCGTCTACCAATTTCACCACTCTCGCGATACAATAAACATCAATTAATAACCAGAATAACCAATCACGTCAAGTGATCCATGGGGGGAAAAAGATGTATTATCAACAAATTTAGGTGATTAAAACCAAGGAAAATCGCAAAGGCCGTCACTGTGGGGGTGCAGTGCCGGTTTCGCCGGCGGCTTCGCCCTTCCTGATCAACCAGGCCGCGACCAAGGGCAGCAGTACGATGGCCACCGCAGTGAGATGAAAGGCCTGCCGCATCCCCCAGGAATCCATGCTGATCCCGGCCAGCATCGCCCCGGTGAACACCCCGGCGCTCATCGCCAGGTTAAACACCCCCATCATGGTGCCATGGCCGAAATGGGTACGTCCTTCTTCGGCGGCATAGGCGCCCAGTACCGGCCAGAGCACCGCCTCACCCAAGCCAAGAAACAGATACATCCCCACCATGGCCGGAAAAGTGGTCATCGAAGGAATCATAAAAACTGCCGCCCCCATGCAAAGACAGCCGCCCACCATCAGGGGGACCTT
>CAIMMA010000474.1 GCA_903842475.1 uncultured bacterium | reverse complement strand
TGTTTTCGCCGGTATAGCGGTACGCCTTGAGAATATGGTTTTTTTCCACATCAGCCAGCGGGGCGACGGACTCGGGGGACAACGACGGCGCGGCGCGATGTTTTTTTGATATCGCGGTGGTTACATAGGCGGGCAAATGATGGATGGAAATCGACTTACCCTTGGCCAGGCTTGCCGCATAATGCACGATGGATTTCAGCTCTCTGACATTTCCCGGATAGTCATACGCACTCAGCATGGCCCAGGCCGGCTCTTCTATGTCTCCGCTGCCATGGCCGGCACCGCAATCACGTAAAAAGGCATCCACCAGCAGGACGAGATCCTCCCCTCTGTCTCGCAAAGGGGGCAGATCCAGCCAGGCGCCGCACAGACGGTAGAAAAGATCTTTACGAAACAGTCCCTGCTCCTGCAATTTATCCAACTCGGCATTGGTCGCGGCAATGAAGCGAACATCCACCCCCAGGGGTCTGCTGACCCCCAGTTTGAAATATTCACCTTCCTGAAGCACCCGAAGCAGCTTTCCCTGCAACTCGAGCGGCAGACTGCCGATTTCATCGAGAAACAGGGTACCGCCGGAGGTTGTTTCGAGATAGCCTTTTCGATCCTGGGTGGCCCCGGTAAACGCCCCTTTGGTATGACCATAAAATTCCGCTTCAAACAGAGAAGCATTCATCGAGGACATGTTGACGGGGGTGAAGGTGCGCCCCGCCCTGGAACTGGCCCGGTGAATGGCCTGCGCCAGCAGTTCCTTGCCGGTGCCGGTTTCGCCGGTGATCAAGACCGGAACCTTGCTGGCGGCATGGAGTTCCGCTTCCTTCATAATCTGGAGCATCTTTTCCGACTGGGTGACGATGGGCGCAAAGGCCTCGGGGAACAGCAGGTCAGGTATCTTTTTTTGTTTCCCGATGCGCTGAATTTCCAGGAAATTTTTTCTTTCCAAGGCCTTGAAAATGACAATCAGCAGCTCTTCCATATTCAGCGGCTTGACCCGGTAATCGAACGCCCCTTTTTTTATGCAGCTTACCGCCAGGCTGGCCTCATCGGCGGCCGTCACCATAATGCATTCGGTCGCGGGACTGCTATTACGGATGCAGTCCAGCAACTCGACGCCGGTCATCCCCGGCATGGTGATGTCAATAATGGCAATATCCACCGGCTCGCCCTGCTGAAAAAAGGCTGCCGCTTTGCGGGGATCGCTTTCAGTCCGGATGTTCCGGAATCCGCTCATAAAAAGCCCCCGTTCGAGGCTTTCCAGAAAGTCCTGCTCGTCATCTATCAAGAAGATACGGGATTGCATGCCGATTATCCTGTTTTCAATTGGTTTAATGGTGCTGGCGTTGCCTTGAGCAGTACCCGGAAAAGACTGCCCTGGCCCTTTTCGCTTTTGACCTCGATGCGCCCCCCCAATTCCGACACCAATCGTTGGGTGATGGACAGGCCCAGCCCGGTCCCGATGCCGGCCGCTTTCGTGGTGAAAAAGGGGTCGAAAATTTTCTTCTGGGTTTCGGCATCCATGCCGCAACCGTTATCATGCACCTCCACGCTCAATTCTCCGTCTGGTTCGGAAGGTCCGATGATCCGTAACCGCACCCAGGAGTCTTCTTTATCCATGGCCTGAATGGCATTGACCAGCAGGTTGACCACCACTTGCTCCATCGCCAGCGGATCGGTGCACAGGGCGGGCAGTTCTTCGGGTATATCGACTTCAAAGGTCTTGACGGTTTTCCTGATACGCCCCTGGCAGATGAATATACCCTTTTCCACAACCTGCTTCAGGTCAATCCGCCGATATTCCCCCTTTCCCCGTTCGCGCACAAACTCTTTCAAATTGCCGACGATCTGGTTGATCCGGATGGAACCGTGCTCAATATTGCCTAACAATTTGAAACAATCCTCCCGAAAAACCGCATAGGGCCGATTAAAAACCTGCAGATCCGGGTGCAGCAACACGTATTCATCCACAATGGGCAACAGGAATTCGAGATAGGATCGTAAAATAGGCGTGTTGAAAAAAATGAAATTATTGGGATTGTTGATCTCATGCGCGATTCCGGCGATCAGCATCCCCAAGGTCGCCAGCTTTTCGCTCTGAATGAGCTGCCGATCCATCATTCTCGTTTGGGTGATGTCATTGAGGCGGATAATGGTTGCCTCGGTCGCTCCCGACGCATTCTGCACCACGTCCACCACCACTTGCTTGAGCCTGTCGGGGTCCATTTCCCCTTGCCGTTCATAGGACCCCGAATAGCCCTGGAGGGTTGAAAAGGGGCGCTCACAGCCCTCACATGGCGCCGACCTGCCCCTCAACCCTTCAAAACAATATTTACCCTGGGCCTGACCGAAACTGGTCAGGCCATAGTACTGCATGGCCGCCTTATTCAGTCGTTTTATCCGAAATTCCGCATCCAGCATGATCAGAGGATCGGATATCCCGTTAAGCGCCATGGCCAGCGTGGCCGTACTGTTGAAGAGCTGCGTCTCCACATGTTTGCGTTCTTCCATTTCCCGACGCAGCTGCTCGTTGGCCGCCAATAGATTGACCGTGCGCTCCTCCACCTGCTTTTCCATCTCATCGTGGGCCCGCTGCAGTGCTTCCTCGATTTTTTTACGTTCGGTGATATCGGTGTGCACGATAACCACGCCTTGACTCACCGGCCTCAGCGGGGTGACGTTCATGGTGAACCAACGCTCAGGCCTCGGCGAAGGGCCGAGATATTCCATGAAAAAGGTGGGCAGGCTGCCGTTGAGCACGGCGTTGATACCTTCCAGGCTTTTCAAGGCATCACCGGAGGTCGAGCCGTACATTCCACCGCAAGCCGCGAGATAGTTGGCGCCGATTTCCGCGAAAGGTGCGGGGTTTCCGGGCTCCATCCGGTTTTCGAGGGCAAACCGGCGCCAGGGGTCGTTGACCGCGATGATCACCCCGTCGGCATCCAGCACAATGATTCCCGAGGTAACGGAGTCCAGGATCGCGAGGGTAAACGCCTTGCTTTCCAGCAATGCCGCGGTCCGCTCCTCAACCCGCTGCTCCAGCGACTGGTTGATCCGGCCGATCTCAACAAACTGCCCGGACAGCGTATCCGCCATTTCGCTGAAATTGCCGATCAAGTGAGCGGTCTCTTTTATGCTGCTTTCTGGCCAGGCAATCTTTTTGGTTTCCGTGCCCAATCTGATCGGCAGGTCATGGGTAATCAGACGAAGCTGTTCAAGGGTGCTCATGGAACGACGACTTATGATTTCCGCCAGTGCCAGCGATCCGAGAAAAACCAGAAACAATACAGCCAGTTTGCCAGAATACTGAGCGGCCAGCAGCCGCTGGAACGGCGCCACCGGCTGTTCCAGAATAAGCTTCCATTCCGCCATATTGCCAATCGCTATTTCGGCGACATACAGCGAATTTTTCCAGCGTTCCATGATGGGCGTATGGGGCGGGATAACCGGCACCCACTGACTGATTTCCGCATCAAGACGATTAAGCGCCCCTTGTTCACGCGTAAAAGGTTCCAGAACCGTTTGATCGGTCCGGTTGGAGATGATGACCTTGCCGTTCCTGTCCACCAAGGTATAGAGCGTTGTTTTGTTTTTCGAATTCTCGTCAAGAAAATTTTTAATCTGCGCCAGGCGCAAGATACCGATAACGTAACCGCCGTATTCTCCGGCAAAAATCACCGGCGCCATGATTGCCACCATCGGCACAGGCGGCCCGACCCTGGCGACAACCACTTCCGTGAGCATCGGCTGAAGCCCCTGCTTGAGTTGCAGATTAAAGGGACGGTCAGAAAATTTTTTACCGATATTTTCATTGCCGAGTTCGTCGATCAGCGGGTGATAGGCTGTAACAACGGCTTCTTTATCAAGCAGCCCGATCCGCAGGAAATTGCTATCCGATTTTTGGGTGAACTCCAGATAGGTCTGCATCTGCGGCAGAGCTGTGGTGGCCGCCCGATCCGCCAGATTGAGCAAGTGATCCTTCCGGTCGGACACCCAGGTCGTAAAAAACCTATTGACCCGACTGCCGTCCCTGATGAGCGTGGCGCGAATCGTACTGTCGATTTGGTTAAAATCGGTTCGCCCGCTCACTGCGAGTATGATCAGAGCCGGGCACAACACAAAAAAGGCCATCAGGTTACAGACAATATCACCAAAGGATATTTTCGAGGAGCGCGTCAAGAGTACCAATCCGGTAAAGATCAGCCTGGCGACGAGCGCATTGGCAATACCGTTGACCGCCTGCTTGATCATGGTGATGGAGACATTGCTCAAGGGGACATGCATGA
>CAIMMA010000473.1 GCA_903842475.1 uncultured bacterium | reverse complement strand
GTTGATTGATGATAAATTCCTTATGAACCATGAACACGAACAACCACGTAAATCTCAGTTATTTGAAAGCGAACGCGACGCCTATGAGTCGAGAAACAAAGGAATGTTAGACATCTCATAGATAACCACCGCCGGGAATCTGCCGCCGCTAGTCACAGGGCGGCAATTTTTTTGACCGCTACAAGGGCCTCCGCGATCCTGTAACGGGCTGTCCTCTCAGAGATGCGCAGCGTCACCGCTATCTCGTCTGTAGTCAGGCCTGACAAATACCGCAACGAAATGACCGCGCTCAATTCGGCCGGCAGTTGTCTGATCGCGCTTACGATGTCCTCCCCTTCCGGCCCGGCGATGTCTGCTATCTGCTCGATAATGGCCGCCGGGAATGCCTCAACGCGAATAGTGCGCCTCCTGACCGACTGTTTTTGGATGGTCTTGTACTTCGGGCAGCTCAGGCACGATTTAGAACCGGCTCCATGCTGATAGCTGGCGCAGTTATGGCAGTTTTTCACCTATTCCCCGATGTTTACCTTGCCAAACGTTGTCACGCCATTGCCTATTGACGCTTGCATCGTCTGGTGTTTGATTTCCACGGCCATATTGCTTGTTATCTGGTTTGCCAATCCAATCATGTTTTTACCGTCTGCCGCCGATAGTTCCCCCCGGCCTGCCCTTACCAATGCTTCCGCCAGAGCTTCCCTGATCTTCCCCGTTGTCGTGATTTTCTCCTTGCTTTTTACTGTCATTTCAATGCCCTCCATAATTTGATTGTTTGCCGTTTAATTTCTAATATTTCGGGAGTCAACATCCGAGCGTGAATACCGATTTGCATCGCTACATAACCAGTCGTTAGCCTTTGAACAATGTTTCGAGACTTTTCTTTCAGTTTTTCTCTGTTTTCCTCTCTGAATAACTTTGCTCCTTGCAACCTTCGTTCGCGCTTTTCTTCCTCCGTCTTTAGTTTACGGGGTCGTGGAACGTAGGTATTCCGATAATAATCCTTAGCTTTCTTCTGGCCTCTCTCAGTTGAATAGCACTTGCGGCCAGCCGCTTTACGGCACGCAATGCAATTTCCAAATTTGTCGCGGATATGCCCATCCTCAATTTTACCATTCTTGCAAGGAGTATTATTTATATACAATAATTTATGTGTAATAGCTGAGCACAGCTTACAAGTTCCGTTCTTTTTTACATTCTCCGGCGTCTTTTCATGTCCCCGGATGCAGAGCTTTACCACTTTCGATCACGCTCCCCGCCCAGTGGATTGACCAACGTCTGACCATCGCCGTTCACCGACCAATCGAACCGCGGATCAACATAAATTGCCTTGATCCCCTTGGGCTCAATATTCCCGCCATAATTCTGTTGCTGGTTCACGTCCCGCCCCAGATGGATGGCAAGCTCACGTTTCAGATCCCCGATGTCCTCTTGAATCAGTTGCACCGCCTGTTCCTTGAGTTCAATCTTCCTGCGCAACCATGCTTCGGTTTTCATTATGATTCCTTGATTTTGTAATTGTCTTTGCTACCGTCAAAAGCACCGAATACATAGGAGTATGGGACGCCATGTTCTGCCGCTATCCGTCGCATCATGTAAACCTTGGCTTGCTCCGGGGAACTGGCCCGCAAATATTTGATAATCATCTCCCTGGACAGATTGAAAACACCCTTATAAAGTTTTCTCGGTTTCTTATCCTTCGCCATTGGGGAATTTCCAATTATCAACAGGTGAAAACCTACTCCCACCAATGATTTTTATGTCCCTGAACGCACCCTTGACGCCCTCTCTTTTGGGAGACTTGGCATCAACGACGGTGAACCGGCTGCACCGGCTTGCCTGGTTGTAATCGATGCTCAGATATAGCCTTGACTTTTCCATGCTGAACTCGGCGCCGCGCCCCAATAACGCCTTGTCTTTCTTCTGGATTGCAATTATGGCGATACCGTCCTGTAGCTTCTCATGGATTGCCCGAATGGGTTGCGCCACCTCATAGAATGTATCGTGTATCTCCAAGTAATCAATGATGAATATCTTCTTTGCACCGTCTATATGATCGCTGTAATTTGCG
>CAIMMA010000472.1 GCA_903842475.1 uncultured bacterium | reverse complement strand
CGCTGGACCTTTGAAAAATTCCCCGAGGCCGAGGACATCCTGACCACGGCGATGAAGTCGGTGGGCGAAACCATGGCCATCGGCCGGACCTTCAAGGAGGCCTTTCAGAAAGGCATGCGCAGCCTGGAAGTGGGACGGATGGGCTTTGGCTTCGACGGCAAGGACGACATGGCCCAACTCCATGAGGACGACCTGGAGCGAGGTCTGCACCGGCCTAACTCGAAACGGATCAATCATATCTTCGAGGCCCTGCACCGGGGGATGAGTATCGAGCGCATCTATGAGCTGACCTCGATCGACCCCTGGTTTCTCCATAATTTCAAGCAGCTGGTCGACAAGGGCGAGGAGGTGCGGGGGCGCGGTTTTGCCGGCCTGGACCGGGATTTCCTCTATGAGGCTAAACAGCATGGGTTTTCCGATGTCCAGCTGGCCCACCTGACCGGCACCTCGGAAAACGATATCCGCGCCCGGCGCATCGAACTGGATCTGGTGCCGGCCTACAAGCTGGTGGACACCTGCGCCGCTGAGTTCGAGTCCTACACCCCCTACTATTACTCCACCTATGAACAGGAGGACGAGTCCCAGCGGAGCGATCGCAAAAAGATCATGATCCTGGGCGGCGGTCCCAACCGGATCGGGCAGGGCATCGAATTCGATTACTGCTGCGTCCACGCCTCGTTCGCCCTGCGCGAGATCGGGGTCGAGTCGATCATGGTCAACTCCAACCCGGAAACCGTGTCCACCGACTACGACACCTCGGACAAACTCTATTTCGAACCGCTGACCCGCGAGGATGTGCTCAATATCATCGAGCGCGAGCGGCCCGACGGGGTTATCGTCCAGTTCGGCGGCCAGACCCCGCTCAATCTGGCGGTGCCGCTGGCCAAGGTCGGGGTGCCGATTATCGGTACCTCGCCGGACGCCATCGACCGGGCCGAGGACCGCAAACGGTTCCAGCAGTTTCTCCAGAAACTGGGGCTCAGGCAGCCGGCCAACGGCACGGCCCACAACCTGGAAGAGGCCCTGGCCGTTGCCGGCGAGATCGGCTATCCGGTGGTTATGCGGCCTTCCTACGTGCTCGGCGGCCGCGATATGCGGATTGTTTACAACGAGCAGGGGATTCGCAGTTTCATGGCCATTCCCGGCATGGCCGGGGGTGAGCATCCGGTGCTGCTCGATCAGTTCCTCAAAGATGCCATCGAGGTTGATGTCGATGCGGTCAGCGACGGCACCATGACCGTGATCGGCGGGATCATGGAGCATATCGAAGAAGCCGGCATTCATTCCGGCGATTCGGCCTGCGTCCTGCCGCCCCACACCCTCACCCCGGCGATCATCACTGAAATCACCGCAGCCACCAAGGCCATGGCCAAGGAGCTTGGGGTGATCGGCCTGATGAACATCCAGTTTGCGGTTCAGGGTTCGGTGCTTTTCATCCTTGAGGTCAATCCCCGGGCTTCGCGGACCGTGCCTTTTGTTTCCAAGGCCACCGGGGTGCCGCTGGCCAAGATCGCCACCAAGGTGATGCTGGGAATGACTCTTGAGCAGCTCGGTTTCACCAAAGAAAAAGTGTTGCATCATTGGGCGGTCAAGGAAGCGGTCTTTCCCTTTGACCGGTTCCAGAATGTCGACACCCTGCTGGGGCCGGAGATGAAATCCACCGGAGAGGTCATGGGCATTGACGACGATCTCGGCCAAGCCCTGGCGAAATCGCAAATGGCGGCCGGATCGCAGCTGCCGCGGAGCGGGGCGGTGTTCATCAGCGTCCGCCACGGCGACAAGGAGGCGGTGGTGCCGGTGGCTCGAAAGCTCGATCAACTGGGCTACACCATCCTGGCGACCCGGGGCACGGCCGCTAAGCTGGCGGAAAGCGGCGTGCCTTGCACCCAGGTGAATAAAATCTCCCAGGGGCGGCCCCATATTCTCGACAAAATCGAGGACGGCGAAGTCCAATGGATTATTAATACCTCCGCCGGCACCCGCACCACCGAGGATTCCTATATCATCCGCCGGGCCGCCCTAGATTACCATATACCGTATACCACCACCATCACCGGTGGTTCGGCCATGACCCAGGCCATGGAATCCCTGCGGCACAAAGAGGTGGGCGTGAAGACCATCCAGGAATTCGCCCAAACCATTGACTGAACGAAAATCGGTGTTACTGTAATCCGTTAAACCGAAGATGCTGGGGAAAGCTGCGAAACAGGTTGTCGCCTTCTCTTGACGATGATTTCTTGGAGATGATTTTTGAATACCTTTTATAAAAATTTAAGTATGTGGCTGGTCATCGGCCTGACCATGATTCTGCTGTTCCAGCTGTTCAACAAGCCGCAGCTGCAGAGCAACTCGATCACCTACAGCGAGTTCTGGTCGAACGTGGAGAAAGGGGCGATCAACAAGGTCAGCCTCATGGGCGGGGAAATTTCTGGGGTTGGTCAGGATGGTCGACCCTTCCGGACCCTGGCTCCCAACGACACCGAACTGATTCCCATGCTCAGGCAGTCCTCGGTGGATATTTCCGTGAAAAAACCGGAAGAAACCCCCTGGTACCTGACCATCTTTATTAGTTGGTTTCCGATGCTGCTCCTGGTCGGCGTGTGGATTTTCTTCATGCGCCAGATGCAGATGGGCGGCAAGGGCGGGGCGCTGTCGTTTGGCAAGACCCGCGCCAAGCTCCAAGGCGAAGGCGAAGTGAAGATTACCTTCAAGGATGTGGCCGGCATTGACGAGGCTAAGGCGGAACTGGAAGAAATTATTGATTTTCTCCGCGACCCGCAGAAATTCACCAAGCTCGGCGGTCGCATACCCAAGGGCGTGCTGCTCGCCGGCAGCCCCGGTACCGGCAAGACCCTGCTGGCCCGCGCCATTGCCGGTGAGGCGGGCGTGCCGTTTTTCACCATCTCCGGTTCGGATTTCGTCGAGATGTTCGTCGGCGTCGGCGCCTCCCGGGTGCGGGATCTGTTCACCCAGGGTAAGAAAAACGCCCCCTGCATTATCTTCATCGACGAGATCGACGCGGTCGGTCGTCATCGCGGCGCCGGGCTAGGCGGCGGTCACGACGAACGCGAACAGACGCTGAACCAGCTGCTGGTCGAGATGGACGGCTTCGAAGGCAACGACGGCGTCATTATCATCGCCGCCACCAACCGTCCCGATGTCCTGGATCCCGCCCTGCTGCGGCCTGGACGTTTCGACCGCCAGGTGGTGGTGCCGGTGCCGGATGTCAAGGGTCGGGAGATGATCCTCGACATCTATGGCAAGAAGACCAAGCTGGCCGCGGATATCGACATGGCGGTGATCGCCCGCGGCACCCCCGGTTTTTCCGGGGCAGACCTGGAAAACCTGGTCAACGAGGCGGCCCTGCTGGCGGCCCGGGAAGGCAAGGAAGAGGTCGATGCCGGTCATCTCGAACGGGCCAAGGACAAGGTGATGATGGGCGCGGAGCGCAAATCCATGATCATCAGCGACCGGGAAAAGCGGATCACCGCCTACCACGAGGCCGGGCATGCCCTGGTGGCCCGCTTACTGCCGGGCACCGATCCGATCCACAAGGTGACGATTATCCCCCGTGGCCGCGCGCTTGGTTTGACCATGCAGCTGCCCATGGATGAAAAATACACCCATGGCCGGCGGTTTCTGCTTAATTCGATCGCCATCCTCTTTGGTGGTCGGGTGGCCGAAAAGATTGTCTTCGACGAGATCACCACCGGTGCGGGCAACGACATCGAGCGGGCCAGCGAGCTGGCGCGGAAGATGGTCTGCGAGTGGGGGATGAGCGACGAACTGGGCCCGATGAGCTATGGCAAGAAGGAAGAGCATATCTTCCTGGGCCGGGAGATTGCCCAGCACCGCGATTACAGCGAACAGACCGCCCAGAAGATCGATGCGGCGGTGAAAAAGATCGTGGTCGAGGCCAACGACACCGTCTCCCGCCTGTTGGAGGAAAACCGGGACATCCTCGATGCCCTGGCCGAGGAGCTGCTTGAAAAGGAAACCATTGTCCTCGACGATATGGACCGGATCATCAACCGTTTGCGGCCGGACGAAGCAGCGGCGGTAGAGGATGCGGAACCGGCAACGGAAACGGCGACGGAACCAGCCGCATCCTGAAACTCAGGTTGTGGTCAGGGCTCAGGGTGGGCTGAATTTTCTGCGGGAAATTCAGCCCACCCTTTTTTATTAAGAGCTCCGAGCGGGCTGCAATGGCCACCAGATAGTCTTCTGGAAAAGCTTCGGTTGTTCTGTAGGAGCACACCCCCGTGGGCGAAATCCTGTTCAGGTGGATGATCTGCTGGCCTTGGTAAGGAGAGGTACTGTCGCCCACAGGGGTGGGCTCCTGCAGGCGGTAGGTTGGCTGTTTATTTGCTAGGGGCATCGAATCCGGGAGGATGAAACATGGGTAAAAAACCACAAATCATGGGTATTCTTAACCTCACCCCGGATTCGTTTTCCGATGGCGGGTGCTGGACCAGCGAAGCGGCGCTCACGGCCCGCATCGAACAGTTGCTGGCCGAGGGGGCCGATATTATCGATGTCGGCGGCGAATCGTCGCGACCCTTTGCCGAGCCGGTGAGCGCGGAGGAGGAAATGGCGCGGGTGCTTCCGGCAATCCGGAAAATCCGCGAACGCAGCGCCATCCCTATTTCCATCGACACCACTAAGGCGGTGGTGGCCCGTGCAGCGCTGGCCGCCGGGGCCACTATGGTTAATGATATCTCGGCCCTGCGTCACGATCCGGCCATGGTCGAGGTGGTTCGTTCGTACGCCGGGCCGGTGATCATCATGCACATGCAGGGACGTCCCGACGATATGCAGGTCAGCCCCCGTTATCAGGATGTAGTGACGGAGATCAACGCATTCTTTACCGAAAGGATAGCCTGGATGGAGCAGCAGGGGATCAATCGAGAGCGGATCATCGTTGATCCCGGCATCGGTTTCGGTAAAACTTTGGAGCATAATCTGACTATTTTACGCAATATCTCAGCCTTCAAGCAACACGACTGCCCGGTGCTCATCGGCCATAGCCGCAAGTCGTTTCTGGGGCAACTGCTGGATATTCCGGTATCGGAGCGTGACTGCCCCACCGCCGTGGTCTCCGCTTTTTGCGCCTTCCAGAGAGTCGATATCGTCCGGGTGCATAATGTTCGCTCGACGATTGGCGCCCTAGCGCTCGCTGCGGCCCTTGCTTGAAATCCAGCGTTGGTCTGATTCGTCTGGATTGAAAATCCCTGGGCGTGAGGAAATGAATGTTCTGCATTTTGGTCGTTTCTGCCCGTGGTCCGAGTCCGGAGTACAGGAATTTTGGGTTTGCGGGGACGTCCTGGATTTGTAAGGAAAAAAGACACTGCCGGGGACGTTGCGCATTTGGTTGGGCCGCCGGCGGACTCTTGTCTTGACACAAAGCGGTGATTAGATGTAGGTTTTTCCTTTTTTTTGAAGGTATCAAGGTCGTTGTCCGGAACCTATCTGGGGTTGTGCTGATTTTGTTTTTTTCCGTCGCCTTATCCACCGGGGGGGGGCTGGATGCCGATCGGGCTGACAGGGTGGGGCGCCTTTCACCTGAGATTTTTTTTGTTTTCATCTTTTAATAAGGACCATATCATGAAACAATTTAGAATTAAGACCATCAACGCCATCGCTAAAGAAGGGTTGTCGTTGTTCACCGAGCGATTTGCCGTCAGCGCCGACGAGGTCCATCCCGAGGGCATCGTGGTGCGCAGTTCCAAGGTGGACCTGAACGCCTATCCAGAGTTACTGGCCGTGGCCCGGGCAGGAGCCGGGGTCAATAATATCCCGGTGGAAGAGGCCTCGGAAAAGGGGATTTGCGTGTTCAACACCCCGGGCGCCAACGCCAATGCCGTGGTCGAACTGGTTTACACCTCGTTGGGCATCTGGCTGCGCAACGTCGAGAAGAGCATTGATTTTTGCAAAGGACTCTCCGGGATGAACGACGAGGAGATCAACAAGGAGGTTGAAGCCCGCAAGAAGATCTTCAAGGGCGAGGAAATGGCCGGTAAGACCCTGGCGGTGATCGGCCTGGGTAAGATCGGTATCGGCGTCGCCAACGCCGGGCTGCACCATGGCATGCGGGTGCTGGGTTTCGATCCGTTTCCGGCACTCGATAACATCCATTACCTCGACGCCCAGGTGACCCTGGCCCGCAGCCGCCGCGAAGCCCTCTGCAACGCCGACTTCATCTCCGTCCATATCCCGCTCAACAAGAACACCCGCAGTTATGTGACCGAAAAGGATTTCCTGGAGTTCGTCAAGGACGGCGCGGTGCTTGTCAACTACGCCCGCGGCCCGATCATCGACGAGGATGCGGTGCTGGCGTCGCTGGCCAGCGGCAAACTCCGGGGCCATATCTCCGATTTCCCTTCGGTTAAATTTATCGGCCATGACAAAATCCTGGTGACCCCGCACCTGGGGGCCTCCACCTCGGAGTCCGAAGAAAACTGCGCCACCATGGCGGTCAGCGAGTTGAAGAACTATCTTGAGTTCGGTAACATCGTCCATAGCGTCAACTTTCCCAATGTGGAGATCATTCCCACCGTCGATGTCCACACCCGATTGACCGTGATCAACCGGGATCAGCCCGGCATGATCGGCCTGATCAGTAACCTGCTGGGCAACGAGAAGATCAACATCATGAACTATACCAACAAGAGCAACGGCACCCTGGGGTACAACATCATCGACTGCGCCGGGCCGGTATCCGAGGCGGTGCAGGACAAGATCACCCAGCAGGAAGGGGTGCTGCGGGTACGGGTGATTCCGTTGGAGATCCGTGGCCGGGGGTGAGTAAAAAATACCCAGTTCGGAGCCCGGGGGACGGAATTATTGTTCCTGAAATATTTCCACCTAACTGTAAGAAATAACTTACTTGTTTTTTGAGTTCCGTTGATCGATCGGCCCGACCGATATAATAAATTGTACTTTTTAGTGTTGCTTCTAACCTACCAGTTATAGTGCTATTGGCTTTACTGTCCCAATATTACAGCTAAAATCTTTCGATCCAGTTCTTTTCAAGAAATGGCACGAAGGGTGCATCATTAGAAGCACTTCATCTCTTCTCTCCTTTTCCGGCTCGACCCCTTGTGGGTTGGGCCGGTTTTTTTTTAAGCTATGCAACTCAACAGTACCGTCGTCGCCTTGGCATCGCAGTCGAGCTATCAGCAACCCCAACTTGACGAGGCAGTTGATCGGCTGCTGTCTTTGTTGGTCGATCCGGGTTCCTTGCGGACCGCCCGGATTCTGCTCAAACCTAATTTAATCACCGCCAGGAACGGACCGCTGCCCTGTACCGATGGCCGGATTCTGGTGGCCGTAGCCCGCTGGTTTCTGGAACAGGGGGCGCAGGTCGTGGTCGGCGACTCTCCCGCCTTTGGTTCGGCGCGG
>CAIMMA010000471.1 GCA_903842475.1 uncultured bacterium | reverse complement strand
GGCTGAGGGCGGGCCCTGGTAACTATCGAGAACCTTGGCGATGCCGGTGAGCAGTTCTTGGCGGCGCCACAGGGAGTTTTTGTCGTGGCGTAACGTCAGGTTGTCATGGTAGGTTATTATTTTACAATCGAATTATTTCGCGCACCGCTGTACCCTGTTGAGGGCAAAGGTCAAGCTCAAGCCACCGGTCGGGTATGAGCTCTGTCCATGCATAGTCAGTTGGCGCAGCAGTGACAACCCATGAAGGGTTGGCCCCCTCCCTCTTTTGAGAAGAAACCATGTCGCGTATCGAATTTTCATCAACCCAGTTTCTCCCCTATCTTCCTGAATCCTGTCAGGTTGAACCCGGTGCCTACGGTTTTGAATTGGCCACTTGGCTGTCGCAGGCCTTAGCCAAGGCAGGATATGTCACGAGGTACCCCAGCAGTGAAGAACGGGGCTGGTATCTCGAATACCTTGAAGGGGAAGCGGAATTCATGATCGGCTGCGGCTGTCAGGCTGAAGAGGGTGATGGGTACAAGGGGATGCCCGTGTCTTGGCACATTTTTGTGCTGCAGAATCTATCGCTGCGCCAGTGTCTCAAAGGGGTGGATGTTCCCGATCTGGACGTGCAGCTCACCCATGCGATCATGGCCGCTCTTCGTTCGGAAGGGATTGAGCCGACCCTTGTGGAGGAAAGTTTGTAGAGGCGATGCTGCCTGCAGGGACCTCTGCTCCAGGGCGCAGGGCGTACGTCTTCCTGGCCCGTCATGCGGGGGCCTGTGTTCCCTTGCATTCTACCGGGAGCGTTGATATCGCCGAAAAATGAAAAAATGAGTTGACAGGAGGGCCTGTTTTTTGCTTCATTGTCTGCAGCTAAGGTTGGGAATGAAAAGATACCACCAAGTGCTATAATGGCTTTTTGCTCCCCAACTGCTCCACCCCCATGCAAGTATTGTGTTTTTCAGTTTCTAACTGTTTTTGATAATACTACCCCGCCTGTTCATATTAGTTTCTTTTATATATTTGTAGTCTGCACGATTTGTTGTTTGAACAAGTAGTTGCACGAAAAGATACAAAGTTTTTCCGATAAGTACCCACCGGCCGAGCCGGGGACTTTTATAACTGGAAATTAAAGAAACATGCCAATTTTTCCAAACGTCTGCGACGAATGCGGTCTGCCTGAAGAGGACTTCAAGTTCTGTGAGAGCCGCTGCATGCTGCCGAGCTGCTCTGAATGCACCTTTACCTTGCAGCTCTACGGCTCCGGCTGTGGCAACGTCCGCGTTTATTATCTATGTCGTCCCTGTTACGAAGTGCTGAGTGCCCGGGGTTTTATCGAACCGTAAGGCCTCGAACCATGCAGGCGCATGAGCTGTGCCGTGTGTGTACAAAGTGTAAAAGGCCCGGATAAATCCAAGCCGCCCCTTATCCGAAAGCATAACTATAAAACAGAAAACACAGGAGGTGTGAGCTACCCAAGAACTTGTCGGTAAACGACCTTTTCCCCATGAGTTTTGTTAAACCTTAGGAAGGAGGTGTACCCTGGTATTCGAAAAATTCTCATCGTTGCTTAGTTCTTTTTTTAACCCAAAGAAGGAAAATCAGAAGGAGAATGGAATGGATCTCGACAAAAGGATGACGCTCAAGGATGCGGTAGCTAAATACATCCAAGATGGCGACACAGTCTACTATGGTGGATTCCAGATTATGGTCCCCATGGCCCTGACGCATGAAATCATCAGGCAGAAAAAACGACACCTCACCACCATCGAATCCTCCACCGACGTTGGTGGTCTGGATATCCTGGTCGGCGCCGGTTGCGTTACCGAAATTCACTCTGCCTGGATCATGAACTGGTATGTCAAGGCACCCTATGCCATTCGCCGCGCCTTCAACAAAGGACATCTCAAGCGATACGACATCTCCAATTTCGGTGCGACCAGTGCCTTGATCGCCGGTTTCCTCGGCATCCCCTTCATTCCGGTGAAAGGTAATATCGGCACGGACATGCCCAAGCATAATACCACCGACATTAGATTTGTCGAAGATCCTTTCACCGGCGAAAAAACAACGGTTGTAAGGGCTTGGCGTGCTGATGTCGCTGTCATCCATGCCCAGAAAGCCGACCGTTACGGCAATGTGGTTTCCTATGGTACCCGCGGTGTTACCGATGAATTCGGCGCCATGGGTTCAAAACGTGGTGTCATCGTTACCTGCGAGGAAATCGTCGAGCCGGAAGAGATCAGAAGCGATCCCGACCGCGTCATCGTTCCCTACTACAAAACCTTGGCCGTTGTCCACTGCCCCTACGGCGCCCATCCTTCCGCCTGCCGCGGCTACTACGGTCTCGATATCCGCTTCAGCCAATATCAGGGCAAATATGAGCGGCATGAAGAACTCCTGCCGGAGTTCCTCAACGAATGGGTTTACGGGTGCGAGGACCACACCGCGTACATCGCGAAGTACAAAGAGAAATTTGGCCAGGAAGGCTTGGATCGCCTCAAACCTGTCCTCGGCTTCACTCCGAAACTGGCAGTTGACTACGGCTATCATGATCCGGCATGCTGGAAAGGGGTACCCTTGTACTCTGACGACCGTCTCAAAGCTTATGAAGAGGCACTCGCCGCTAAAAAAGGGGGTAAATGATCATGACTGCACCTGCTTTCAAACTTACAGAACTGATGGCCATTCGTTGCGCCAAGGAAATCAATGACGGCGAGGTTGTCTTCGTAGGCGTTGGCCTGCCGCTGGTTGTTGCCGGATTCGCGATGGTTTCCCATGCTAAGAACATGGTTATGTTTACCGAGGGCGGCGCCATTCGGGCCACCGCGGCTCCTGGGCTGGCCATCACCGTCGATGATCCCTGCCTGTTCACCAACGCTGACGCCTCCTTCGGCATGCTGTCCACCATGGCCGCCCTGCAGCGCGGCGAGGTCGATGTTGCCTTCATCGGCGGCGCCCAGATCGATAAATTCGGTAACATCAACTCCACCGGCGCTGGTGACTGGTCCAAGAGATAAAGCTTCACTTACTTCGCCGGTAGCGGTGGCGCCAATGACATGGCCACCTCGGGCAAGCGAGTCTTGGCTATCATGCCCCAGGATAAAAAGAAATTCGTCGAAAAAGTAGAGTATCTCACCACTCCTGGCTTCCTGGGCGGCCCGGGTGAACGCGAGAAACTCGGCATGATCGGCGGTGGACCGGACTGCGTGGTCAGCACCATGGGCGTCTACAGATTTGATGAAGACACCAAGGAAATGTACCTGGCCGAGTATTTCCCCGGCCAGACGGTGGAAAAAATCAAGGCCGCCTGTGCCTGGGATCTCAAGGTATCGCCCAACGTGATCGAGACGCCGTCTCCCACCGAGGAAGAACTCGCAATTATCAGGGGTATTGACCCAACCAATTTCTACCTCGGCTAATTCCAACCTTCCTACCCTGAACCTTGCGGGGACGGTGCTGTGCAAGCGCCGTCCCCGCAACCTCCATAAAGAGCTGCAACGAACCGTTGGCCGCAGGGCGGTCTGCACCGTTTGCCGTCGCTGCTGTGAAGTTTCCCCCCGCCTGAAAGCAGTTCGCAGTCTCCGCCCCACACCCCGTCCTGCCGCTGCGATGCCTCAACGACCCCCGCAGACCCCCATGCTGGCCTCTGCCGGGTAGAATGCCCTGGAAGGCGCATCCGTTGCCGGTTCTCCACCAATAAAATTACCTGAAGATAAAGGACGAGATGAGGCTGTTGATGTCGCGTTGCCAAAACTGGAAGCTTTTGTCCGCTTCCGCTGCGGTGTTGCCTTGCCCCCCGCAGGAAATCGTCCAGGTTAAGCCGGGGGTCGCGGTCATGACCACCCGTCCGGTTACAAAGATCTTGTCAGGAGGTTTTCCCACAGTGTAGCGCACCCGGGCCAAATGGGCGGGGCGGGTATGGAGTTTGCCGGAACTGGCGGCCAAGATTTCGACCTCGCTGGCACTCTGGCTGAGAATTTCCTTCAACTCGGCTGCGGATGGCGCCTCAAGAAAGACCTCGTCGATATCGCTCTGTTTTGCCGAGGCTGCGTTTGGGTAACGCTTGACAATCACAACGCATTCAGCGCGCTGCGTGTTGGCTGGCGTTGCCAGTCGCACCCGGGCGTTGGGGGCTGGGGAGGGGCCGGCCGTCCAGGTGTCGGGGTGTCGGAGGCTGAAGCCGAATTCCTGATTACTATAGTTGGGCTGACGAACAGTGCCGGTGTTGGTGCCGGTCGTCGTGTTGGCTGGATTTTTGGCGCAGGCCGTCAATGGAGCAAGGAAGGCCAGATGAAAAATAAAAATCCAGAAATATTTACTGTGGGTGAAAACATGCATGTTGCTGTCCGTCGGGGTTGTTGGTGAAGGTCGGGGCTTGCACTGGTCACAAAGAGATCACCATGGATGTACCATTGGATCAGGGAATGATCAATACCGTCATCAACCACCAGGTCATTAAAAAGGGTGACGGAGTCAGCCTTGGTCCAAAGTCCGACATGACCATGCAGCGGTTTTTCCACCTGATACCGTACCACGGTTTCCCGTCAACCTGGCCCTGAGATTGTATCTGGCTCCGACAAGACGTCCCGTGCCGGAACCACCTGTGCTGGGCGGTCTTTTGATGGTCGACCCCTTGCTCTTCAGTGCTTCGTTTGTCATCGCTGGTGGACTCAAAATTGTCTATGACTTGTGTCTGTATGGAATGTTCAAAAAAATACGGCCACCCAAGGGAAAATGACGAACTGTTGTTTGCCGGGTGCGACCAGCAATGGCAAGCGCACAATGGATTCGAGGGCGGCCATGTTGCCAGGAAAAAACAGGGGGGCGCTGCAGCCTGCGGGCCCAGGCGGTCAACCCCGCATTAATTCAATCGGCTGATCCGGCCGGCGATATCGGCGTTGAGGGGTTGCGGTTGGGCCTGGACGTACTGGATCAGAGCCTCGGCGATAAAGGGGCCGACCACCGGATTTACCCCTTGGGTCAGGACGGTGAAATTGTCGCCGCCGCCCGCCAGGTATTCGTTGACAGTCACGGTGTATTTCCGTTCGGGCTGCAGCGGCGTGCCGTTCTGCCTCACCGCCACGATGCGCCTGCCCGCCGGTCGGTCGGCATCCCAGGTGTAGGTCAGGCCGGATACCTGGAGGAAGCGGGCTTCGGCGCCGAGATCGGTCCACTGCTGATTGAGGAGCGCATAAATCTGCCGCCCGGTCAGTTCCAGTTTGATCAGGTTGATATGATAGGGCTGGACGGTGTAATGATCGCCCTTGGTGATCCGTCCGGGCGCGAGGTCGGCCTGGATGCCCTCGGGGTGCATGAAGGCGAAATCACTCCCCATGGCCGTGCGCTGGGCATCGGCCACCAGGTCGCCGAGGGCCGATTCGCCGGCCTTGTTGGCGGCGCGGGTGATGGGCCGGGCGGCGCTGGCGATCACCTGCTCGGCGATATCGCTGCCCATGGCCTCAACCCGGTGCATCAAGGCCGCCACCCCGGAATCCGGCTGCAGCCCCGGTCCATGATCGGCCCAGGTGGTGACGATTTGCGAAGAAATCGCCACCACATCGTTGCTGGCCCGACTGATTTCCAGGTCGATGGCGGCATAGCCGGTGCCGTACGGCCAGGCCTGGGCGACCAGGATCTTTTTGCCGGTGCCGTTTTCGACCAGGGCGTTGTGGACGGTATGGGTGTGGCCCGCGAGCACCACATCCACCTCGTCGTTCAACCGTTTAACGATGGGAACCAGGTCGCCCCACAAGGTGCCGGGGTACGGGGACAGCTCGTTGGCGGGCTGCTGGAATCCCCCCTGATGCATGATCGCGATAATGGTGTGAACCCCCTGGGCCCGCAACTGGCGGACATAGTTGTTGATGGTGTCCGCTTCGTCCAGGATCTGCAAGTCTTCCAGGCTTTCGGGGCTGAGAAAGGAAGAGGCCTGGTGGAGGATGGCCCCGATGAATCCCACCGGTACGCCGTCGACCATGCGGACCACATACGGGGTGAACAGCGGCTGCCCGGTGGCGGCGTGCACCAGGTTGGCGCAGATGTAGGGAAAGTTGGCGCCCTGGTAGGGATTCTGGAGGTACGGGCCCTGGGCATGATTGCCGCCTTGAATCAGGCGCAGCATCTCCGGCAGTCCCTCATCCAGTTCATGGTTTCCTGGAATGCCGACCAGATTGCAATCCCGGCCATGGTCGGCCCCTGTTCGGCAGTGCGCATTGCCGAGCATATTAAAGAACATGATGCCCGGCTCGTCCTGGAGCAGTGCCGATTGCGGTTGCGAGGCGCCGACGTGATCTCCGGCATGAAGGATGAACGACTTGCCCTTGGCTCTGGCACTGGTGTCCTTGAGATAGGCGGCCAGGACCGGGGCACTGCCCACCGGACGGCCATCGATGGTCAGGCCGGCGGTGATCTGGCTGTGAAAATCGTTGATGGACAGCAGCTGCAGGGGGACGGTCATGCCGCCGGCTTCGGGGCTTTGCCAGGTCACCTTCCGGCTCGCCAAGTCGTGCAGTTCCGTTTCAGTGGCCGTTTGGCCTTGGGTGGCCGCCAAGCCGACCAGGGTGCCCATCGCCGCAGCTCCCAGCAATCGACCTATTTTTTTCTTCATCGCTTGTCGCATCAGTTCCTCCCTTGTTTGCATACCCGCACAACGGGCATCGATCCAGTAACGTCGCCGGTAGAGCGGACGCATCTTTTCCTCATCTGGAAGGATATAAACAGACCCATGTTAGGGCAGGGTCAGCGATTGGTGAGAAGGTCGTATGGGATATATTTCGGATGTGTTCAGGGAACGCGCTGTCAAGGGCGGCTGCCGCCAAGCGCTGGCATGCAATTCCGGACGTGTTGTTTCCTTTCCCTGTCCGGGGCCTGGGGTTGTTGCTGGGGGTACCGTAGCGGGAGGATCGTCATCGGCCTTTGATTTTCGCCAAAATAAGGTTCTCTTTTTCTCCGCACTCGGAGCACTGATAGATCCCAAATCCAAGACGGCGATCAACCGTCATCGGGATCGTCCTGCGGCAGGTAACGCAAAGGGCGGTATTGTTCTTCACATCCTTGGTCTGATGGTAGCGCTTGGTTTCTTTTTCGGTGAACATTGCTGCATGCTCCTTCTTGCAAAAATACCGCTGGCCGTCAGCGGATACGATATGGCCCGGATGGCTTTCAGCGGTTTTTCCATGGGCAGGCAGAACACTCGAAAAAGAAGGATCTCTGCAACGTCTTGTCGCTGAATTCTTCGTTCACAAAGATATCTTCCCCGCAATACGGACAACGTTCGGAAGCGATACAGTCGGCCAGATGTTGATACCACCCCTTTTTCCCGGTGGGCATTGCGCCCGTGTTTTTTCGCAAAGACTCTTTCATTTTGGTTTTTCCCGGTGGTGCATTTTAGCTTTGGTGTTTTCAGGAAATCGTACCCACGCACTGTATCGCAAAGAGCCGGGGAGGTGGGTTAGGGTTTTGTTAAAAATCGGCCAGGTCGAACCTGCTTGCACCACCGTGCTTTGCCGTGCAAAAAAGGGCGTTTCATGCAATTGCATTAAAGGGGGCCGATTGTTTTGAGTCGAGATTAACCAAAACCTAACCCAATAATAATGATCCACCGGTAGAATGTGTTGCCAATACGGTATCGAATCCTTCACAACAGGCATGGCATCATGGAATCTTCCCCACCCCCTCTTTTCAATCTTGACGACCCCCAATGGTATCTGAACCGTGAATTGACTTGGCTGACCTTTAACTGGCGGGTTTTGCATGAGGGGCAGGACGACCGTGTCCCTCTGCTGGAGCGGGTCTTCTTTTTGGCGGTGGTGGGTTCCAACCTTGACGAGTTTTTCATGAAACGGATCGGCGGCCTCAAACAGCAGGTGGGCGCCGGAGTCAGGGAGTTGTCGGTGGACGGCCGTCGTCCGCAGGAACAGATCGATGCCTGCGCATTGGTGGTGCGAAATCTGCTTCGGGAGCAGGAGGAACTGGAGCTCGAACTGAAGCGGTTGCTGGCCCGTAAAAAAATCAGGATTGTCCCCTATGCCGATTTGAGCCTGGCGGAAAAAGGGCTGGCCGAGCGTTATTTTTACGAGCAGGTCTACCCATTGCTCACCCCCCAGGGCATGGATCCCGCTCACCCCTTTCCCTTCATCTCCAACCTGTCGATCAACCTCCTGGTCAGTGTCCGTTATCCCGACAGCGAGCACAGTTACATGAACCGGATCAAGGTGCCGGTAAGCGAGGACATGCCGCGATTCCTGCGTTTTGGCGACGCTGGTCACACCATTACCCTCGAGGATCTGATCGGCAACAATCTCGAAATCCTTTTTCCGGAGATGGTGGTCGAGACCTGCGAGGCCTTCCGGGTAACGCGCAACGCCATCACCGAACCGAACCAGGAGCAGGCCAACGATCTCCTCCAAGTAATCGAATCAGCGCTGCGGGAGCGTAAATTCGCAGAGATCGTCAGGCTGGAGGTGGGTTGGACCATGCTGCCGCAACACCGCGGTATGCTGTCCGCCGAACTGGGGGTAGATGAAGATAACGATGTCTTCGAGGTCGACGGCATCCTCGGCAAGCGGGATTTGGTTGAGATCGCTTGTCTCGATCGCCCGGAGCTGCACTATCCGCCGCACAAGCCGCTGGATCATCCCGACCTGCTGGACGAGGATCCCAATATCTTCCACGTCATCCGCAAGCACGGCGCCATGCTTCTCCAGCATCCCTATGAATCCTTCGATAATTCCGTGGAGCGCTATCTCCGCGAAGCGAGCACCGACCCAAAAGTACGGGCGATCAAGATGACCCTGTACCGGACGGCGGGCAAGTCGCGGGTGATCGAATACCTGATCGATGCCGCCCGCAACGGCAAGCAGGTGGCCGTGGTGCTGGAGTTGAAGGCCCGGTTCGACGAGCAGGCCAATATCCGCTGGGCAGGGTT
>CAIMMA010000470.1 GCA_903842475.1 uncultured bacterium | reverse complement strand
GACCAGGTAGACTTTTGCTGCATAGTCAAGCAGGGTCAACGCGCCGTCGACGGCCGCGCTTCGGTCTCCTGTTACGGTTACGACCGCGCCGCGATAGAAATTGGCGTCACAATCCACGCAATAACTGACGCCACGACCTGCAAGTTCCTTCTCTCCAGGCACACCGAGCTTCTTTTTTGAAACCCCCATGCAAAAGATGAGCGTGTAGGTCTTAATTTTTTTGCCGCTTTCAAGCTCGAGATGAAACAATGCTTCTTGTTGGGATATTTTCAGCACGTCTTCAGAAGATATTTCAGCACCGAAATTTTTAGCCTGTTCCAGGCCAATTTGCAGCAGTTCAGGTCCTTGGGAAATGCCGCTGACAAAGGCGTAATTTTCAACATGTGCATTCCATAGTGCGGAATTTTCAATGCGACCCAAGATGAGAACGCTTGTTTTTCGACGCGAGGCGTGGATAGCGGCTTGAATGCCCGCAGGACCTGCGCCGATAATCACCACATCATAGATCTCTCCTGACATGCCTTCCTCCTTGGTATTTGAAAAAACGGGAAACAATCATCGTGCGATCAGGCAGGGGTCCTGAACAATGAGATATACCTTGAGATTTGTACACCATCACTAGATCGAGGTCGACAGAATTATAGTTTTGGTGTATAATTTGGCGTTATTGTGAAAATGATTCCTGTGCCGTGGCCATTCTGGGCTAAGGGGGCGATAAGCGTTGTGAAATCAACCCCCTTGGTCTAATGGTCGTTGTTCACCCGTAAGAGTTGAGGCTCATTCAGCGGTTTGCGGGATTTCCTGGTTTTCATTTTGCAATGGTAATGGGGGTTGGGATCGCTGGCAAACATTTCGGTTGCGAGGGAACAACACATAGCCAATTCAACAAGAAGGAACGACGTGTCATTATCAATCTTTTCAATGATAGCTAATGCCGGATTATTAGTCAAACTGGTCATGCTCACATTGCTTATTTTTTCTGTTGTTTCGTGGTCCATCGTCATAATGAAATTTACCATGTTCAGGAAAGCCCGAAATGCTTCTCTGGATTTCCTTGATTCATTCTGGGACAGCAAAACACTCAATGAAGCTTATGAGTCTGCGCGGGAATTCCCCATGAGCCCGGAAGCGACCGTCTTTGTTACCGGCTATAATGAGTTGAAGAAGATCAGTGCTGCCCGCACCTCCGGGCAATCGCTCGGTACGCTGGAGATGCAGTTGGCAACGATGGATAACCTCAAGCGTGCGGTGCGCAAGGCACAGTTCCTCGAAAGCGACCGGATGGCCCGTTCACTTTCCTTTCTTGCCACCACCGGTAGCGCGACCCCTTTCATCGGTCTTTTTGGGACGGTATGGGGTATCATGACGTCCTTTCATGATATCGGGGCGCGTGGTTCCGCATCACTTGCCGTTGTTGCTCCCGGTATTTCGGAGGCGCTGGTGGTCACCGCAGCAGGACTTGCCGTCGCCATACCCGCTGTTATTTTTTATAATTTTTACTCTAATATGCTGGCGGAATTCGAATCCAACGTCGAGAGCTTCAGTACCGATTTTATCAATCTGATTGAACGGGATATTTTGAGCAGAGCGTGATGATATGGGGCCGATAGGAAACAATAGAGGCAAGAGGGGATTCGCCTCCGAGATTAACGTTACCCCGTTGGTTGATGTCATGCTGGTTTTGCTGATCATTTTTATGATTACAGCACCAATGATGACCCAGGGGCTGGAGGTCGAACTTCCTGAAGCAACCACCAAATCGCTCCGTCAGCAGGAAGAACCGCTGGTCGTCACCATCAAAAAAGAAGGGGACGTGTATCTCAAAAAGGAAAAAATGACGCCTTTATCTTTAAAGCAACAGTTGAAAGACATGACGCCCGAAAGAAAAAAAGAAGGCATTTTCCTCAGGGCGGATAAAAATGTACCTTATGGCGTGGTGACCGCAACAATGGCAGATATCCATTCAGCCGGTTTCGAAAAACTGGGTATGATTACTGTACCGGTAGAAAAAGAGAAGTAAGGAACTGGTCGACCAACTGTGTATTTCACTGATACGGATTTTCT